>DATDCP010000039.1:0-5035 GCA_036524255.1 Chitinophagaceae bacterium | reverse complement strand
TAGATTTTTTTTCAAATAACCCTTATTATAAAAAGATAATAACCATCTCTGCATCAAGCGGTATTAATAAAAAGAAATTTTTAAAAGAGATACTTGAGTTTTTACCAGAAGGAGAACCATTTTTTAGCGGCGATGAAATATCTGATCTTCAAACAAAATTCTTTGTGGCTGAATTAATACGGGAAAAAGTATTTGAATTATTTGGCGATGAGATCCCTTACCAGGCAACCGTTGTTGTAAATGAGTTTAAAGAAAAAACTACATTAACAAAAATTACAGCAGATATTATTGTACAACGGGAATCGCAAAAAGCGATCATGTTAGGAGAAGGTGGAAAGATGATCAAGAAGCTGGGAACTGAATCAAGGAAATCGATCGAAGATTTTATTCAACAGAAAGTTTTTTTAGAGCTTTTTATAAAAGTGAGAGATAAGTGGCGGGATAATGATACCTGGCTAAAAGAATATGGGTATCATTAATTGTAAACAAATTTTTAATAGAGTTTAAAGTCCCTTTAGGGATTTAGGGTTTATGGGATTTACATTAGCAATTACAGGAAGACCCAACGTGGGCAAAAGTACTTTCTTTAACCGTTTACTTGAGCAACGTAAGGCGATCGTTGATGATATAAGCGGTGTGACCCGTGACCGCCAGTATGGTATTACTGATTGGAACGGAAAAAGCTTTAATGTAATTGATACAGGTGGGTTTGTTCCGCATAGCGATGATGTATTTGAAAGAGAAATAAGAAAGCAAGTGACGATTGCAATTGAGGAAGCAAATGCAATTGTGTTTATGACAGATGCGGCAATTGGTATCACTCATCTTGATGATGCCATGGCTGGCATGCTGCGCAAAAGTTCAAAACCGGTTTTTCTTGTTGTAAATAAAGTAGATAACAACGAAAGGATGCTAGCTGGTTCAGAATTTTATAGTCTTGGGTTTGATAAAATATTTTTCATTTCTTCAGTTAGCGGAAGTGGTACCGGAGAGTTGCTTGATGCAATTACGGAATTGATCCCGGCTGAAGATGCTGACGCAACGGAACTTGGAGAGTCGTTACCAAAGTTTGCGATCATTGGTCAACCGAATGTTGGTAAATCGTCTTTGTTAAATGCATTGATCGGGCAAGAGCGTACTATCGTAAGCGATATTGCAGGCACAACAAGAGATACGATCCATACCCATTATAAACTTTTTCAAAAAGATTTTATTCTTATTGATACAGCAGGGATCAGGAGAAAAGCAAAAGTGCATGAGGATCTTGAATTCTATTCTGTCATTCGTGCTATTAAAGCAATGGATGAAGCGGATGTATGTCTTATTTTGATCGATGCGGATAAAGGGGTATCGGCGCAGGATATAAGTATATTCAGCCTTGCAGCAAAGAAAGGAAAGGGTGTTGTTGTGTTGGTAAACAAATGGGACTTGGCAGAGAAAGAAACTAATACAGCAAGAGATTACGAAATAATGCTGAAACAAAAACTTGCCCCATTTACGGATGTACCGATCCTGTTTATTTCTGCAAAAGAAAAGACAAGAATTTTTAAAGCAATAGAGATCGGTTTGGAAGTGGCTGAAAACAGGAAGACAAAGATCTCAACTTCACAGTTGAATGAAGTTGTCTTAAAAGCGATCGAATCATATCATCCACCCGTTGTAAGAGGGCACCCGGTAAAGATCAAATATGTTACCCAGTTACCCACTGCTGTTCCTTCATTTGCATTCTTCTGCAATTTCCCGGATGATATAAAACAGCCGTATAAAAACTATCTTGAGAACAAGCTTCGGGAAAACTTTGATCTCAAAGGCGTTCCTATCCGGCTATTCTTTAGAAAAAAATAAGGCTGACCTATCTCATTTAAGATTTACTGGTGTTAGTAAATCTACTTGTCTGTAATTTTTCATTCTTCTTTATTTCATTATCTGTAATCCAGAGTTTAATTTAACGGTCGCTTCTCCGCACTGTTATTCTATCCCACTATCCAGATCAACGTTTTTCTTAGTCCTGTCAATCCTCATAAAAAATCACTCCTGTTGTATTCTTTTTGGAGAACGATGAATTATTGCTGAAAAATATTTCAGTAAACACTTAAACTTTTTTTATGAGAATAATTATTGCACTTTTTCTTCTTGCTTCATTTTCCTTACAAGCACAGGAAAAAACTAAGGATAAATCAAAATGGAAGATCGATAAGAATAAGATCATTACGGGCAGCCTGGTCTTTGTGGCTGGCGGAGCAAAAGGATTCAATGAAACACTTCAATTCAATTATAAAATTTTTGAAAAAACATTTACCGGTGCTAATAAACAATGGTTTGATCCGAAAGTAAGCTGGAGAAATAAATATGAAGGGGGAAATCCTGATAACGGTGCGAAATATTTTATGTCTACATCAGTATTCGTAATGTTCACTGATCAATATCATCTAAATAATTTCATACAAAGAACTGCGATAATGACTGCGTTAGTAATAAAAATAGGAGAGGGTAAAAAACCTTTCTGGCATTATGCGTACGATCTTCTTTGGTATACGATGTGCTACCAGGCTGGGTTCGCTGCAGCGTATTATCCTTTTACAAGTCGCAATTATAAATGATCAGAGTTTGAGTTTTTTAAGAAGTTCCTTTGCTCTTTCGCGATAGCTTTTCATTTCGGCGATCTTCTTTTTTATAAAACTATTGTCATCCAGTTTGCCAATAACTGTTTCCATTTGTTTACGATTATCATAAACCATTTTACGAAATGGGTTATGGTAATCTTTTGCTCTTGAATCAAAGATCCCTTTTACCATCCATTCGCGGGAGGCTACAGCTTGGTTTATTAATTCTTTAAATATCCTTTTATCAAAGTCTGCAGGTTTTAATTGAAGTATTTCAAGCAGTGAAGCGAAAGAATGCTGCAATTTTTGTTCGGGATAAATTTGAGAATTGGTACTATAAAAAGAATGCACTTCATCCCAGCTTTTTATTTTTCCTGAATAAATATCTTTTTTAAAAGTATTGAAGGCTGGTTGTGGAAATAACTGGCCACCAATATTTAGCCAATTACTCCTTCTTGCTCTTAAAGGTAATGCGGAATAAAGTTTTTCCCAATCAGTTATCTTGTTGTTCCAGGCAAAATGCAATAATTGGTTAACTCCATAATAAATTACAAGCTCTTTAAAGATCAAGTACGCTTGCTGTACTTTAGTAAGTTGCACTTTACGGCCTGCATTTTCAAACTCGTCTGCCAGGATATCGAGTTCATCAATGATCGGATCTTTTGTTACTAATAATTTTTCACCAAGTGTAATTATTTGTTCTTCGTTCAATTTTTTATTTTGTTTTTTTGCAAAAGCCTGGCCCGTAAGTTTTTTGAGTAATTGAATAGAATCAAAAATTTCATTGACACTGTCAGGCGCAAGAAAATCATACTCTATATGCTGAGTCTTATCGCCCCGCTGATCTCTTGCTTCATACTTTTCTTCGTTTCTCGCCAAGGCATACATGTTATACATGAACCAGTATGCTGGCATTACAACCAGTTTATCGTTGGTTACATCATTACTTACCAATGAAAACGGAATAGGAATATTTATCTCTGCAGGATAATCTCCCTTTGCAATGATTGTAAAGGATGCAAATTTTGAATTATGTTTTAAGCTAACGCAAAGTCCTGGCCAGAAACCCCGACCTGCAATTATCTCTCCATCAGCACCACGACTATTATGATTAGAACCGATCGTAGCCCCCGCCGCCATATTGCTCTGTCCTAAAACCAATGCAGCGCATAGAAATGAATTATTATGGTGTTGTTCATGCGCTGGAAAAATAAGTGAGTTCAAAACCTCGCAACAGGAGATAGTTGAGTTGTAGCCAAGATAAGAGTTAATCAGTCTTGCTCCATATTTTAATTGCGAATGATCGGAAAGAATGAAACGAACCGCTTTTACTCCATAGAAAATACGACAGCCAAAACCAATAATACCATTTACTAATTCAACTCCTTCACCAATTTGCGTTTTGCCTTCTGGTCCAGAATTGATCGTAAGATTTTTTAATTTGTTGGCACCTTTGATATACGCTTCACTTCCGATCCATGTGTCTTTTATGATCCTGCAATTTTTAATTACAGTTCCATCGCCAATTTTTCCATAGTACCCTCTTTTTTTATCAAATTGTTTTTCGGTAAACTGTTTAAATTTTTTCATCAGGACTTCATCATCACGATAGCGACTCCATATCCATGCATCACCGGGCAGCATACCATTAAAGGGCAAAATACCACGACCGGCATTTTCATTGCAGATCTCCAGCCAGATGCGAACGTTTTCTTTTTCGCCGTCCCGTATAATCCCATTTCCAAATTTCGAATGATCGGAAGCGGATAGCTCATTCACATTAACAATGATGACTTCATTTCCTGCAATGTAGTGACTCATGTAATTAACATTATTGATAACTACATTATCACCAAAATCACAACTGATGATTGTACTATTGTAAAGTCCTACCTGCAAACGTATATCATGGTATTCAAGAAAAACATTTTCAAGTTTGCCGATCCTGTTCAAACCAAAAAAATTACAGTTCTTAACAAGACTGGAATTAAACTGATCAGCAACTAATAACTTACTCCAATCGTCAGCCGTATTATTGTTTTGTTGCAGGGATTTGATCTCAGCTTTTGTTAATTGACGATAAACGATCCCACTTCTGTTCTGAATATTGCGGAGATAATATTCATCTTTTCCTTTTGGAATAAATTCTTTTGCAACAAAATTGTATCCGAGAGAGCTGATTGGTTTTTTCTTTATATCACTCATGTTGCGGGGTGCTGTTTATTGATTTCTGGTTATGACAGAATAATTGTTGAATAGAATTGTTTTTGTAAAAGAGTGCGACGCAACAGTAGTTAAATAGTAGTAACACTGCTGGTAACACAAATATCCTGACCCATCCCTCCATCTCCCTTCCCAAAGGGAAGGGAGCGGTGCTTCACTACAAATCCGAACTTCATACCTTCCACTTCATCTTTATTTATATTCCAAAC
>DATDCP010000038.1:0-7408 GCA_036524255.1 Chitinophagaceae bacterium | reverse complement strand
TAAGGCTTGTTATATGCTTTAGCAATGAATGGTGTCGTTCTTGAAGCACGGGGATTTGCTTCTATCACATAAACTTTTGTTTCTTTTATAGCAAACTGGATATTGATAAGCCCTTTTACTTTTAATTCAAGTGCGATCTTTTTGGCATAGTCAACCATGTCCTGTAATTCGAGCGGACTAAGATTGAAAGCAGGAAGAACAGCATTGCTATCGCCGCTGTGAATACCTGCCGGCTCAATATGCTCCATGATGCCCATTATATGGAAATTCTCGCCATCACATATTGCATCTATCTCAGCTTCCTGGCAGCGGTCAAGAAAATGATCAACCAAAATTTTATTTCCGGGAATATGTTTCAATAAACTCACTACCGCTTTTTCCAGTTCATCATCATTGATAACGATACGCATTCTTTGTCCGCCGAGTACATATGAAGGACGAACAAGCACAGGATAACCAACTTAATTGGCAACAACTATCGCTTCATCAACTGTCCATGCAGTTCCATAATTAGGATAAGGAATGTCCAATGCTTTTAGCATATCAGAAAAACGACCACGGTCTTCGGCAATATCCATGCTGTCATAAGAGGTGCCGATGATCTTGACTCCTTTGTTATGAAGTTTTTCTGCAAGTTTTAATGCAGTTTGGCCACCGAGCTGAACTATCACTCCATCTGGCTTTTCATGTTCAATTATTTCCCAGATATGTTCCCAATATACAGGCTCGAAATAAAGTTTATCAGCCATGTCAAAATCAGTGCTCACCGTTTCGGGATTGCAGTTGATCATGATCGATTCATAACCGCACTCTTTTATAGCAAGTAAACCATGCACACAACAATAGTCAAATTCAATTCCCTGGCCAATGCGATTTGGACCTGAACCAAGAACAACTATTTTTTTCTTATCGCTTCTTTTGCTTTCGTTCTCACCACCACGTTCAAAAGTGGAGTAGAAATAAGGTGTCTTTGCTTCAAATTCTGCGCTGCAGGTATCAACCATTTTAAATACCCGGGTAATTCCATGCTTCTTTCTTAGTTCATATATTTCATCTTCTGTTCCGTCGTTCATTATGCGGCAGAGCTGTTCGTCACTAAAGCCCATGGTTTTTGCTTCCCGCAATAACTCTACAGGCAGCGAGTTCATTTTATATTTCCTGATCTCAATTTCGAGGTTGCAGATCTTTTGTATCTCATAAATAAACCAGCGGTCAATTCCATGGGTTGCTTTGGAAATAGTGTTTACACTTACACCCATCATCAGCGCATCTTTTATTCTGAAGATGCGATCCCATTTTGGGGTTTTAAGATATTCGATCAGCTCATCAGCATGCATCTGACTTTTACCATAATATCCAAGACCAACCGCATTATTTTCTAAGCTTTGACAAGCTTTTTGAACGGCTTCAGCAAAACTTCTTCCGATCGCCATTACTTCGCCCACACTTTTCATTTGAAGGCCAAGTGTGTCATTGGCGCCTTTGAACTTATCAAAATTCCAGCGGGGGATCTTTACAATTACATAATCCAATGCTGGTTCAAAAAACGCGGAGGTAGTTTTTGTGATCTGGTTTTCCAGTTCATCAAGGTGATAACCAATAGCAAGCTTCGCTGCGATCTTGGCAATTGGATAACCAGTAGCTTTTGAAGCGAGGGCAGAAGAACGACTTACCCTCGGGTTAATTTCAATTGCAATTATTTCTTCGGTATCCGGATTCAACGCAAACTGAACATTACAACCGCCGGCAAAATTGCCAAGGTCACGCATCATTTTGATGGCGGTATTCCTCATCAATTGCATAGCAGTATCGCTGAGTGTCATTGCCGGTGCAACAGTAATTGAGTCACCGGTATGCACACCCATTGGATCAAAATTCTCCACGCTGCAGATGATACAAACATTATCATTTGCATCACGCAACAATTCCAGTTCAAATTCTTTCCAGCCCAAAACTGCTTTTTCAACAAGTACTTCATGAATAGGAGAGGCTTCCAGTCCGCGGTTAAGCGCCTCATCTAAAAAATCTTTGTTAAGTACAAAGCCACCGCCGGTACCACCAAGTGTAAATGAAGGACGGATCACAAGCGGAAATCCGATCTCTTGGGCGAATTCTTTTCCTTCTAAATGTGAATTCGCAGTTCTGGCTGGAGCAACAGGCACGCCGAGCTGGATCATCCACTGGCGGAATTTTTCCCTGTCTTCGGCCTTATCAATCGCTTTGATATCTACACCAATCAACCGCACATTATACTGTTTCCATATACCAAGGTCTTCAGCCTCTTTTGCAAGGTTCAAAGCTGTTTGTCCGCCCATGGTTGGTAAAACAGCATCAATTTGATTTTCCTGCAAGATCTGTTCAATACTTTCAACTGTTAGTGGTAAAAGATACACACGGTCAGCCATCATTGGGTCAGTCATGATGGTGGCTGGATTGCTGTTGATAAGAATTACTTTAATATCTTCTTCTCTTAAACTTCTTGCTGCTTGTGTACCTGAATAATCGAACTCACATGCCTGGCCAATGATGATGGGGCCAGAACCAATAATTAATACAGATTTAATCGAAGGATCTTTTGGCATTTTTGGGTTTTATTTTAATAGCTGGCAACCGAGAGGACATAAAAAAACCGGGTTTAATACCCGGGGTGCAAAAGTAAGGGAATCGGAGATTTTGATGTATTCTTATTTCAAATAAATTTTAATTCCGTTACAAATGTTCAATTGTTGTGGAAAGAAGCGATCTCGTAGTCATCAAGGACAACCTCATTCGGGTTTTGAGCTTTCATTTTCCTCTCATCCCGGGTTTTCATTCTTTTCACCCAACTGCTGCGGGCTTCCTGTCCTTTTACGGCCCCGATAAATAATCCCCCAACAACAACTGCTGCAATGAAGATCTTATGGTTAAATTGTTTCATCTGTCTAAGGTTTATGGTATTTGGAAAAGTTCAATCACTGGTTTTCACAAGCACTACCTTTCGGTATCTATTGGAGAAGGTCTGACACCTATAAGACAAATGGCGTTCCAAATTTGTTGCACATTGAAATAAAAAAATCCAATGAATTCCACATATGTGAAATTCATTGGACTCCCCAGAATACTTTATTAACTAATTGTTAATTGAAATGTTGATGGTATAGCTTCCCGATTCGAAAAATTCTAATTCAACTTTAGCCCGAAATTAGGTAATGATTAAAATAGATGGGCAAGGTTTGCGTTAATTTGCTTTCTGTATGATCAAAGGAAAGTATTTAATCCAACGGGCTGTATTCTTCGTTTTACTATTATCATTTTTGAGTAGTAAAAGTCAAACAAACGGCGGCACCAAATACCCTCAGGGATATTTTGCCAACCCGTTAAATATTCCCATGTCGTTAAGTGCAAATTTTGGCGAATTAAGACCTAATCATTGGCACATGGGTCTTGATATAAGAACTAATAAGAAAGAAAACTACCCTGTTTTTGCTTCAGCCGATGGCTATGTGGCGTATATCGGTATCAGGCCACAGAGTTTTGGGAAATTTATTATCATCAACCATCCAAATGGGTATTCTACTTTGTATGCACATCTGAATCAGTTTTATCCTGCATTAGAAAAATATGTAAAAGAGAAACAAACAGAGAAAGAATCCTGGGCTATTGAAATTGATTTTACGGAAAAGGATTTTCAAGTAAAGAAGGGATATGAGATCGCAAAAAGTGGAAATACAGGTGGTTCACAGGGGCCACATTTACATTTTGAAATAAGAGAAACAAAAACAGGCAGGTGTCTTAACCCTTTGTTGTTTGATATGCCTTTGCAAGATGATGTTGCGCCAACTTTATTAAAACTTGCGATGTATGATCGCAGCATAAGTACGTATGAGCAATCACCAAAAATATTTTCTTTACAAAAAACAGGCATCGGTTATATTATTCCGAAAATGCCAGTATTAAAAACTGGTTTTAAAATAGTAAGTTTTGCGATCCAGGCCGTCGATAAATTCACCGGTTCACAAAACGGTAACGGGATCTATACTGCACGTATTTTTAAAGATGAAGAGCCCATAGCGGAATTTGTTCTTGATGAGATCGATTATAGCGAATCCGAGTATATCAATGGCCAAATAGACTATCGATATTATAAAGCAGGCAAGGGTTATTTTCAGCATATTTCACCTTTGCCAGGCAGGGAAGAAAGGATCTATCATCTTTATAATGAAGATGGCTTAATTCACCTTGATGATACCTTGCAGCATATTATCACAATTCAAGTCGGGGATGCAAATGAAAATTTTTCAAGTGCTAGTTTCCTTATTCAGTTTACAGATAACATCAATCCAAATAGATCCGCCCGAAAGCCTGATAACTTTATTCCGGGCAATGTAAATGTGATTGAAAAAACGGGCTTCGAAGCATATCTTCCTGCAAGATGTATCTATGATACCATACAGCCAGTTTATAGTAGCTCTAACTCCACATTACCGAATACTATTTCTGCTTTGCACCAATTAAATGATAATAGCTATCCGGTGCATGAAGAAATGATCGTTAGGATCAAACCGACAATCCCAGTCAAACAAGAATGGCGTGATAAAATTGTGATCCAAAGAAATGCAGGCAATGCCATATTAAAACCAATGTGGCAAGGAGAATGGCTCTCAGCAAAAACCGGGGCGTTTGGTTCTTTTATTGCCCTGGTTGATCTAACTCCTCCACAATTAAACAGTATTGGAAAA
This sequence comes from Chitinophagaceae bacterium, assembly GCA_036524255.1. Taxonomy (GTDB): domain Bacteria; phylum Bacteroidota; class Bacteroidia; order Chitinophagales; family Chitinophagaceae; genus VBAS01. The sequence goes on along the minus strand of DATDCP010000038.1, from coordinate 2,690 downwards.
GGGGATACTGTAAACCTGAGTCCTGCGTCAAGAATTGTGTTTACGCCAACTGATAACTCTGGTATAAAAAGTTTTCATGCAGAGCTGGACGGCAAATGGCTTATGTTCACTAATGATAAAGGAAGAAGCTGGATCTACAAATTTGATGAGCAATGTCCTTTTGGGGTTCATGAATTAAAAGTTAGGGTAGAAGATATAGTAGGTAATGTAACTGAAAAAACATGGTGGTTTAAAAAATATCCATACACCCCACCAAAGAAAAAAGTATATAAAAAGAAAACATCTACTAAAAAAACTGTACCAAAAAAGAAAAAATAATACTGGTAAGATGGTAACACTCAAAGAAGGTGAGAAAGCACCAGCATTTTCAGGCAATGACCAAGACGGAAATAAAATTTCTTTAGCAGGTTATAAAGGGAAGAAACTGATCTTATATTTCTATTCTGAAGCCGGGTCTCCCACTTGTACAATCGAATCTTGCAATCTTCGGGATAATTATACTTCATTAAAGAAAAAAGGCTTTGAAGTGTTGGGTGTGAGTCCTGATAATGAAAAAGAGCAAAAGAAATTTGAAATAAAATATAAACTTCCATTTCCACTAGTTGCTGATACTGAAAACAAGATAACCGCAGCTTATGGTGTTCATGATATGAAAAAATTATTTGGTCGGGAATACATGGGCATCCTTCGTACAACTTTTGTTATTGATGAAAAAGGGATCATTCAAAAAATATTTCATAAGCCCAGGAATAAAGCACATGCACAGGAAATATTGAAGACTGTCGAATAAATTTTCAGCTTAACATTCATGGTTATAACTTCTAATTTTATTGGATAAGCAACCCCCTTGTTCAAAGCTTCGATTTATTACAAACCAAAACAGTCATTATGAAACGATCACTTTTTTTTATTCTCCTTTTTGCATTTATTAATTCTTTGGGCCAGGAGGACTCAATAGTTATTATTACGACTCCTCGAAAAGCTGAAGCTACTGTTACAAAAGTATTTTACTCACAAAAAATAATTAATACAAAAACAGTAGAAGTTCACCGCAAAGGCATCATGGAATTTAGTATCGATCATTATTTTGGTGATCTTGCTGGTGATAATGGCGGTCCCAAACATGGTTTCTTTGGATTAGATGCTATTAAGGATGTCCGTATTGGTTTCCAAATAGGGTTAAGCGATAGATTAAATATCCTCATTGCCAGGGCAAAGGGTTCTGGGTTTGTGACAAATCAATATGAATTGGGATTAAAATACCAGGCCTTAAGACAAAAAGATAATGATCCATCACATCCACTTTCACTTACAATTTTTGCAAACGATGTATTGTCTGCTATGAAAGCAACAGACACTGCTTTGCATCTAGAAAATTCATTTGAAGATTTCGGCAGCCGCCACAGCCAGGTAGTGCAGGTGTTGATGGCAAGAAAGTTTGGTAAAGTGAGCTTGCAGTTAAACCCACTCTATCTTCATACAAATTATGTTGAACCAAATGCTCAGAAAGATCTTTTTGCGGTAGGGGGCGGTGTACGCATACCATTAAGTAAAAAATTTGTGTTCCTTGCTGATTATTTTCACACTTTCAGATCACAAAAAAGTATAGATTTTTTTGCTTCGCAAGGAATAAAATTTTATGATCCTTTTGGAATCGGCTTTGAGATCATAACGGAGGGGCATGTCTTTCACCTTAATTTCACCAACGCGACAGATATCCTGGAGAATCGTTTCATTCGTGGCACCACCTCATCCTGGGGAGACGGTGAATTCCGCTGGGCATTTACTCTTTCAAGGAATTTTGTTTTGTTCAGGGATAAGAAATCGAAGGGGAATTAATATTGTTATATAACCCATTCCACTTCTCCAAACTCAAATCTTTCTTCTATGGAATGTTGAGTGATCAATTGTCCTGTTTCGGAAACTCCTTTTATAGTTGTTTCAAAAACACGGGTCCCTTTTTTCAATTTTATTTTTTCATCTTTTTTATAAAGATGGATTTGATATTTATTAAAAAGGGTCATGAAATTTCCGTTGATCAATGACTGGTAATTCTTTTCAATGATAGAACAAAGCTCTTTTGCAAGCACAATGGGTTCATGATTTTTACCAGTTATTTGTTTTAGAGAAACAGGGTTTGGTAAATCAGGATCGAAATCAGTTTGATTGATATTTATTCCTATTCCAATAACAGCCCATTGCCAACTGCCAATAGATGACTGACCACTCTGCACTATATTTTCTATCAGGATTCCCCCTGCCTTCCTGTCACGCCAATAAATATCATTAGGCCATTTAATTTTTGTTTCATCACCAGCATATTTTGAAAAAAATTCCTGGGCACTGGCCGCAATACAGACACCTAATTTGAATTGGTCGGGAACGCTTAATGGATAAGGATTTAACACAACGCTAAGAGCAATATTCAAGCCTTTTTGAGATGCCCAACTCTTACCACGTTGTCCCTTTCCGGCTGTTTGTTCATGCGCAAAAATAGCCATACCATGCTGAGCCTCACCCTGTCCGTCCGGCAGAAGATCTCCATGAATAAGACCCATGGCATATTTGTTGGTACTATCAATTGATTGCAGCTCAATAAAAGGCTTTCCAATTGGATTGCCGGCAAATGGTAGTGGCAATTAATTACTATTTTTACAAAGTAAATCAGTTTTCGGGTACTGGTTATTTGT
>DATDCP010000037.1:0-24522 GCA_036524255.1 Chitinophagaceae bacterium | reverse complement strand
ATTGGCTCATGGAAAGTACTTGAAAAATGCGGTATGACCTATATTGGGGATGGAGAAGTGGATGGATATGCTGTTAAAACCTATGAGATTCGGAACCCGTCTGTCAGATAAAATAGCCGCCTGAATAGGGGTAGGCTATTTAACACTTCCGAAACATTTCGTAATCCAAAAAATGTCTTTATATTTGGTCTACGAAAAAAAACGTAGAAAATAATAAAATACATTTTATGAAACGATTTGCTCTAAGATTTGCGATTCCTGCCTTACTCGCAACATTTGCTATGCCTTCTTTTGCACAGGATGTAAAAGCAAAGGAAAAAGAGGGTAAGGATACAAAAAAAGAAGTTGAAGAGATCACTATCATCAGGAAAAGTGATGATAAAACAAAAACTGTTGTTGAGATCAATGGAGATAAAATAACAGTTAATGGAAAACCTATCGAAGACCTGAAGGACGGTAACATTACAGTTCATCGTGGTAAATACAAGACCATCGAAGGGTTAAATCATTACGATACAAGAACAAGGGCAGGTAGTCAAAATTTTAACTGGGATAATAGTGGAGATGGATTTAATATGTACCATACAGATGAAAACCGTGCAATGCTAGGTGTTGTGACTGAAGAAGCAACAGGTGGTGTAAAAGTGACAGAGATAACTGCTGAAAGCGCTGCAAAAAAGGCTGGTATCAAAGAAGGCGATATCATCACAAAAATTGGCGATACAAAAATTGAAGATCCCGATGGATTATCGGAGGCTGTACGGAAGCACAAACCAGGTGAAAAAGTAACCGTTACATTATTAAGAGATAAAAAAGAACAGAAAGTAACGGCAGAATTGGGTAAATGGAAAGGCGTTAGGTCATTTAGTTATGGGCCTGGTAAGGAGTTCAAAATGGATATGGATTATAACGAGTTGCTTGCTCCAAAGATACAGGCAGTGCCACGTACACGCAACGGACAGGCATGGACGTATAATAGTGGTGCACCCAAATTAGGTTTATCTGTTCAGGATACTGATGATGGTAAAGGCGTAAAAGTGATAGAAGTTGATGATGAAAGCAATGCTGCAAAAGCAGGATTGAAAGAAGATGATATTATAACAAATTTCAATGGTACTGAAGTGAACGGCGCCGATGAAGTGGCTAAACTGGTAAAAGAAAATAAAGACAAGCCGACTATTAGTTTGAAAATAAAAAGAGCAGGTAAGGTGCAAACTGTTGAAGTGAAAATGCCCCGCAAGTTGAAAACAGCAGACCTTTAAGATCAATATATTTATCTTTTAAGCCGTCTCGCCTTAGGCGAGACGGCTTTTTTGTTTTCATATTTCAAGCCCTTAAAAAATTGATGTGTATTTTTGCCGTCTTATTAAAAAATGGGAGCAAAACAGGGATACGAAACAGTAGTAGGACTTGAGGTTCATGCAAGGCTTCTTACAAACAGCAAATTATTTTGCGGAGATAGTTCGTTTTTTGGTGACGAGCCAAACACAAATATTAGCCCGATAACGCTTGCTCACCCTGGTACATTGCCAAAAATGAATAAAGAAGCGATCGGCTTTGCGGTAAAACTGGGCCTTGCCTGTCATTCTGAAATTGAGAAACAAAATTATTTTGCACGCAAAAATTATTTCTATCCTGATCTTCCCAAAGGTTACCAGGTATCGCAACATACAACACCTATTTGTAAAGGAGGATATGTAACAATTAAAACTGCAACTGGTGACAAGAATGTACAACTGAACAGGATTCACATGGAAGAAGATGCGGGCAAAAGCCTGCACGATGTATATGATGATGAAACCGCACTTGATTATAATAGGGCTGGCGTTCCGCTTTTGGAAATTGTTACAGAACCTGATCTGAGAAGTGGAGATGAAGCTTATGCATATATAACAGAGCTACGCAAACTTGTTCGCTATTTGGAAATTTGTGATGGGAATATGGAAGAAGGAAGTCTTCGTTGTGATGCAAATATTTCTGTAAGAAAAATGGGAGATTCCAAACTTGGTACAAGAGTGGAAGTAAAAAATCTTAATTCAATGCGAAATGTAAAGATCGCTATTGAATATGAGGCAGACCGTTTGATCACATTGTTAGAAAATGGAGAAACAATAGAACAACAAACAAGGAGTTTTGATGCGTCTAATGGAACAACCTTTGCCATTCGTGATAAAGAAGATGCCGAAGACTATCGTTATTTTCCTGAGCCTGATCTTACTCCATTCGATCTTACTGATGATTTCATTGCATCTATAAAACAAAGCCTGCCGGTATTACAACAAGAAAGAATAAAAAAATATATTTCCACATACCAGCTGAGTGAATATGATTCAACGGCGTTAACAGAAGAAAAGGATTTCTCAAATTATTTTGAGCGACTTATTCAAACAAATAATGCAAACGGAAGTAAGGCAGGCATAAAACCAAAATCCGCCGCTAACTGGATGCTCGGGCCTGTAAGGACATGGTTAAATGATGAAAATAAAAGTATTGATGAATTCCCGGTATCTCCCGTAAAATTTTGTTTACTTATAAAAATGGTAGAGGAAAACAAGCTTAGTTTTTCTGTAGCATCATCAAAAATATTTCCTGTGCTGATAACAGATCCGGAAACAGATCCTTTGCAGCAAGCAGCTAAAATGAACTTGCTAATGGATAGTAACTCGGATTATATTTTGCCAATTGCCGATGCCGTACTTTTACAGTTTGAAGATAAAGTGAAGGAATATAGAAAGGGGAAAAAGGGCTTATTCGCATTGTTTGTGGGTGAAGTAATAAAAAGATCAAAAGGAAAAGCCGACCCAAAAGTTGTAAATGAAATTTTAAATCAAAAACTGAATAGTTAAAAATAATAGGTATGCGAAAGATCGTTTTATCAGTGCTAGTGATCTCATTTCTGGCTTCATGTGAGAATAAAGAGAGTAAAACATTTACTGTTTCAGGTGTTTTGCATAATGCTCCATCAAAAGTTGTTTATATAGAAGAGTCGGATATTACAACAGGGAAAAAGTCATTAAAAGATTCTTCTGCTATTACTGCCGATGGTAAGTTCTCTATAAGTTTGAATGCACCCCCAAATGCTGTTTACAATCTTCTTTTACAAAATGACGTATCACAGTTTGTAACCCTGATAAACGATGCTTCGAAGATCAGTGTGGATGCAGACTTTACCAAACGAACTGATTTTTATACTGTGACCGGGTCAAAGGCAAGTAAATCGATACAAGAATATCTTGCTAAAATAAGCGGGATGCAAAGGGATCGGTTTAATATTTATTTTCAAGTCGATAGTATTAAAAGAATTAATGGCGATTCGGCCCTGGCACAAAACCTCAACTTACAGGAAAAGCAAATTTCAATCGAGGAAAAAACATACACTCAGCAAACCATTCAGCAAGCAACTAATTCCTCACTTGCCTTATTTATACTTTCCACTTACCAGGGAATGGCCCGTGATCCGAATTTCAGAGTAAATGGTTTTACCGACACAGAGGTTGTTGCTTTACTAACTGATGTACTTAATAAATTTCCTGAACGTACAGACATAGCGGGTATTCGAAATTCAGTAGAAGCTTCAATTCCAAAAACACTATGGGTAGGAAAAACGGCTCCAGAAATTTCTTTGCCGGATACTGACGGCAGAACTGTTAAGCTAAGTTCATTTCGTGGTAAATATGTGCTTGTTGATTTTTGGGCAAGCTGGTGTGGTCCATGCAGAAGAGAAAACCCAAACGTTGTACAAGCTTTTAATCAATTCAAAAATAAAAATTTTACGATCCTTGGGGTTTCACTTGATCGTCCTGGGCAAAAAGAGAACTGGATAAAAGCAATAAAGGAGGATAATTTAACGTGGACCCATATTAGTGATCTTAAGTTTTGGCAAAGTGAAGTGGTGCCGGTATACCAGGTTGGCAGCATTCCTTTTAATGTTTTAGTTGATCCGGATGGGAAAGTGGTTGCTGAAAATCTTCGGGGCAATGCATTGGGACAAAAACTACAGGAACTATTGAATTGAATGGTATCATCTTTCAATAAAAAGGGTTGCCAAAAGCAACCCTTTTCTTTTCATTTATTAATGCTTATTTCTTTTTCTTTATAAATGTGATCAGCAACGAAGGTAATAATACAAGGTTGGTAATGGTAGCAGTGACTAGAGTAAGCGAAGTAAGCCAACCGAGTGATTGTGTGCCACCAAATCCACTGAAACAAAAAATGATAAAACCTGCAATTAGCACAAGCGAGGTGTAAATAATGCTGATGCCAGTGCTATGAATTGTCTGGATCACCGTACGCTTCATATCGTAATTGTGGCGAGCCAATTCTTGTTTATAATTTATAAGAAAGCGGATAGTAACATCGATGGCAATGCCAAGTGCAACACTGAAAATTAAAACAGTAGAAGGTTTTATTCTTACACCAAGCCAGCCCATTACACCGGCGGTGATCACTAATGGAATGATATTCGGTATCAATGAACATACTAAAATTCTGAACGAACGGAACAGGTACATCATGCAAACAGCGATTAATCCAAATGCCCACATTATACTTTCTTTTAAGCCGTTGATGATAAAATTGCTGCCAGTAAGAAAAGTAACACTGGCGCCGGTAAGCTGTACATGATAATTCGTTGTATCAAAAATTTGATCGGCTTTTTGTTGTATTGTATCAAGTATCTGGGGTAGACGATAACTACCAACATCACGCATACTTACACTTATTCTTGCTTCTTGTTTATTGCTATCAATAAAAGAAGAAAGAAGTTTTCCAAAAGAACTTTCGCTCTTGCCTGAATCAGGTTTGAATTCAAGATAAGATTTCAGCGGGACCATATCGAACTCGGTGGGAGCTGAATAACTTACGGTATCACCCTCATAGAAAGCCTGCTTCGCAAATTTTAAACCTTCAGTGATATTAAGCGGTCTACCTATTTCGGGCATCGCTGCCAAAAATTGTGAAAGAGAATCAATTTTTAAAAGAGTAGTAAGGCTTCGGGTAACACCTCTTTTCTTTTTTGTATCAATAACTATTTCAAGCGGCATTACTCCTTTGAAATTTCTTTCAAAAAATTTCAGGTCGGTATATATCTTATCCGTCTTTGGAAGATCATCAACAATGTAGCCATTACTTTCTAATCTTAGTATTCCTATTATAGAAACAACTAAAATTGAAATAGTCATTGTATAAATAAATTTCCTGTGATTGAGCGACCAGCGCTCCAGCCTGTCAAGCCATCTTCTCAACCTTGGATTATCCAAATATTTTGTATGCCGGGATTTGGGCTTTGGAAAAAAACTTAATGCAGCCGGGATCAATATAAGAGAGATAAAAAATAAGGCCATAATATTAAGGCCGGCAACAGCTCCAAATTCTTTCAATACCTGGCTACGTGTTAAAAAGAAAACAGCAAAACCAATTGCAGCAGAGATATTGCAGAACAGGGTAACGATCCCCATGCGATCCACCATTTTTACAAGTGCCTTTGATTTATCACCTGTTTCGTTGTATGAAACGTGGTATTTATTCAGGAAATAAATACAGTTAGGAATACCAATCACTACTATTAATGGTGGAATAAGGGCTGTAAGCAAAGTGATCTTATAACCCATCAATACCATTGTACCCAGGCTCCACACTACACCTATACCAACCACCACAATAGATAGTAACATACTGCTAAACGAACGGAAAAAAAGTAATAAGATAACTGCAGAAAGAACGACAGAAAGCAGAAGGAACCATCGCATTTCGTCGGCAATCCTTTTTGCTAATACTGTGCGAATTAGTGGCAAACCACTTAAATGAGTTTCTAAAGAATATTTTTTGCTGAATACATCACTTAAAGATGTGATCTGTGCCACTGTTGTTTCTCTTGCTTTCGATGCCAGCACACCTTTATTTATATGCACACCAAGCAACCATGCATTTGAATCAGGATTGTATAATAAACCGCGATAAAATGGGAGACTATAAAAAACATTTCTAGAACTATCGATCTCGGTTTGCGAAAGTGGTCCTTTTTCAAAAATTGCCTGCGGGCTTAGTTTTTCTGTTGCTGAATCTTTTATAAGATTAACGGCAGTGGTTATGGAGATCACATCTTCTACACCTTTTACACCTTTGATGTCATTTACAAGACGTGTATAATCATTAAAAATTTTTTCTTCAAATAGTTTATCAGTTTGTATACCTATGACAAGCAGGTTACCATCTTCGCCAAATTTTTTTCTGAATTCCTGGTAAGCTTTGTACTTGGGATGATCTGTAGGTATCGCATTCGCAAATTCATAACTCAATTGAAGCTCTTTAGCTTTATAAGCCATGAAAGCGGTAGCTCCCAGCAAAAGAACTAATAATAGTATCCTGTATTTTAGTATGAAACGGCCGAGAGTATTCCACATAATTGTTCGTTGACGGCAAAGAAACAGAAAAATGACTGAACGACCCGTTAAACCATAACATCGATTTAGATTAAGAGTGATATTTTTGAAAAGTGAGTTTACGCCAATCCATAATTACTTTTTATACTTTATTTACTTTCCTTCCCAGAGGCATTTCCCAGGATTCGATCCCGCCGATCGGCCAATGGAGAGATCATTTGCCTTATCATTCTGCCATCGATGTTTCAGCAGGTAACAATAAAATTTTTTGTGCAACTCCTTACAGTGTTTTTAATATTGACCTTTCTGAAAATTCAGTTTCTCGAATGAGCAGGATAAATGGGTTGAATGAAACTGGGGTTTCCGCTATTAGTTATAATGAAATAAGCGATAAACTATTCATCGGTTACCGTAACAGCAATATTGATATTGTTTATCGCAATGATATTTTTAATATCCCGGAGATCAAACTTGATAATATTGTTGGTGATAAAACCATCTACAATGTTTTCCCTTCTGGAAAATATTTTTATCTCTCAACCGGGCTTGGCATACTTGTTATTGATGCAGACAAATATGAAGTGAAAGATTCATGGTTTATTGGTAACAATGGAGGACAGGTAAAAGTTAATGGCTTTACTGCGGATAATTCTTTTTTTTATGCAGCAACTTATGAAGGATTAAAGATCACTTCTATTAATACGGTTGATCCGGCTAATTATTTGAACTGGCAGAATATTAGCGGTGTAAATGGATTAGCTGCCGGAGTTTGTAATAATGTTATCAATGTGCAGAGTAAAATATTTGTTTCAAAAAATGATTCTGTGTTTGTGCTTAACGGGTTCAACTGGAATTTATTTTTTACAGAACCCGCATGGCAAATTCTAAACATCCATTCTTCTTCAGGAAAAATAATTATTTGTCAAAAAAAGAACGATGGCAGGGCTAAGGTTACTTCATTAAATATCGATGGAACAATTGCCCGGACTATTCAACAGCCTGGATCAATCGTTCAGCCAAAGAAAACAATTTTGGTCGGAAATGATTACTGGGTGGCTGATAGCAGTGGAGGATTGACAAAGTTTATGTCAGTTGGTTTTGAAAACTATGATCTCAATTCTCCACAATCAATTGCAACAGGAGAGATCGTTTTTGTGAACAATACATTTTATGCAACAGCCGGTAGCGTAAATGAAAACTGGCAAAAGCAAAACATTAAAGACGGCATTTATAAATTTTCAGAACGGCAATGGACAAATTATAATAATAAACATTTTGCTCAGCTTGATTCTTTGCCTGACCTGATCTCAGTTGCGATCGATCCACGGGATGAAACGGCCTGGACAGGTTCATATGGTGGAGGGTTGTTACATATAAAAGACGGTAATAGTTTTGAGGTCTTCAAACAGAATTCTCCAATAGGACAAGCTACTTTTGATCCCGGCAGCTATCGTGTATCTGGTCTGGCATTCGATAAAGAAAATAATTTATGGATCTCGAATTATGGCGCTGCACAAAATATTGCTGTAAGAAAAAATGATGGTAACTGGAAAACATTTGCTCTGCCATTTGCTCTTTCTGAAAATGCTGTGTCACAGATCGTCGTCGATGATGAAGATCAGAAATGGATCGTTTCCCCAAAAGGAAATGGATTGATCGTTTTTAATGATAACAAAACGATCGATAATGCGGCTGATGATAAATGGAAATTATACAGAAGCGGCGCCGGCATTGGAAATTTACCAACGAATAACGTATTAAGTATTGCAAAAGATAAAAATGGTTTTATCTGGATCGGTACAAATGATGGGATTGCTGTTGTTCAATGTCCGCAAAATGTTTTTTTATCACAAGGTTGCGATGCGGTGTTACCGGTTGTGACACAGGGTGGATTTAATCAATACCTTTTCAAAGGTGAAGAAGTAAGAAGCGTCGCTGTTGATGGCGCTGATAGAAAATGGGTGGCAACAAAGAATGGTGCATGGCTCGTTAACGCCGAAGGTGATAAAGTGATCTATCGTTTTACTGAGACAAATAGCCCTTTATTAAGTAATGATGTAAAGAGAATTGCTATTGACGGGAAAACAGGGGAGATATTTTTTGCTACTGCAAATGGTATTTGCTCTTTCAGAAGCACTGCAACAGAGGGTGGTGAAACGAATAATAATGTATTGGTCTTCCCAAATCCTGTTCCGCCGGGATATGGTGGCACCATTGCCATTCGTGGTTTAGTGAATAATGCAATTGTAAAAATTACTGAAATGGATGGGAGATTGGTTTATCAAACAAAAGCATTAGGTGGACAAGCAGTTTGGGATGGGAAAGATTATAAAGGAAGGAGGATCTCAAGCGGTGTTTATTTGGTATTGGTCAGCGATGAAGGAAGAAAAGAAAATTTGGCTACAAAAATTGTTTTTATAAGTAAATAATGTCTTCGCAATTACATAAAACAAAAGGGATCGTTTTACGTGCCGTAAAATATGGCGAGACAAGCTTGATCGTTACCATGTTTACGGAACTCTTTGGCTTGCAATCCTATTTGGTAAATGGTGTAAGGACATCAACAAAGAAAGGAAGCGGCAAAGCAAATCTTTTTCAACCAACAGCAATTCTTGACCTCGTGGTTTATCACAATGAACTTAAACATTTGAATCGTATCAAAGAATTCAAATGGTCTTATTTGTACCAGCATATTTTTTCTGACGTTCCAAAAAATGCAGTGGCGTTGTTCATGATCGAATTGCTTACAAAATGCCTGAAACAACCCGAAGCTAACCCTGAGCTTTTTGAATTTTGCGAAGATACGTTTATACATCTTGATGAAAGCTCTGGTTCTGTGATGGCAAACTTTCCATTGTTCTTTGCTTTACACTTACCGGTTTTCTTTGGTTTTAGAATAAGTGATGAGTACTCAGATAAAAATTCAATTGTCGATCTCCAGGAAGGAATGTTTGTATCAGAACGTCCAGATCATTTTCATTTTTTGGAAGGCAAGCAAGCGGAAGTAACAAGTGAGTTGTTAAAGATGATGCAACCGGAAGAATTGGAACAGCTAAAACTCAATCATGATTTTCGCCGACAGTTGTTATTTGCTTACGAAACTTATTATGCTTTGCATATACAGGATTTTGGAACGATGAAGACACTGCCGGTGTTGAGAGAAGTATTGGGTTAAATCTTGCAACATATTAGACTATTCTTTTCGATGTTTCAAATTTTGAATCGATTACAACGACTCCCGGAGTCTTCCCTTTTTCAAAACTTCCCAACTCATCATCCCATTGCATTGCTTTAGCACCTCTACTCGTGGCCCATTGTAAAATAGTTTCAATTGATAAAGAAGGGAATTTATTTTTTAATGACTGTATCTCTTTTGTGATACTGAGCTGCCAGTTGCTGCTATAACTATCTGTTCCAAGAACGATCGGGCAATCATTTTTCATCAGCATTTCTACAGGTGGTACTTTGTTCTCGATGTAGAGATTAGCATTTATGCAAAGACACCAAATAAGTTTTAATCCATTCTTTTCAGCATACTCTTTTGCAAACACAACATCTTCTTCTGCCATAAAAGTATTATGAACAAGAAAAATAGTTTGTCTATTATTGAAAAGCGGCAATATTGAACGGATGCTGCTTAACCCGGTAACAGGAAAAGGCGATCTGTTTATTCCAAATATCTTAAACAGTTTTAAATAATCACCGCCACCGGTTTTGTATAAAACATCTTCGGCAGGGTGCTCCTGGTTATGTATAGAGATAATTTGATTTTTCGTTAATTGGTTTATCAGTTTAAATGTTTTTGGCGAAATCGAATAAGGGGCATGAGGAACTAGTGAAGTACGATTTTGACTTTTGATTTTTGACTTTTGAATTTCGAATGTTTGTGCAACTTGTTTATAGTGTTCAATATTCTCATCAGCTTTTTCATCAGTGAAACCCAGCACTTCTACAAAATTTTGCCAGCGGATCTCGCTTTTGCTTTTTACCTCGGCGGTATCAGCCGTGTTTCCAATATCACCAACGGCAACAATGCCATTATCATACATTTCTTTTTCTGCTTTTATTATTTCCCTGTCAATCGCCTCACGGGCAAAATCTCTTTTAGTAACAACAGAACATAAAAACTCGATCAAGCCGGTATGTGGTGGGATCACATTTTTTAAATGACTGAGTTCAAGATGGCAGTGGCAATTGATCAGACCTGGTGAAAGAATGCCGCTAAAGATTTGTACATCATCACCGGCTTCTGAAACAGGGACAATATTTTGAATTTTTCCAGAATCATCAGTTATTAAAACTTTATCAGTGCCATGAAGACGATAACCATCAAACAACTGATCTGCTTTGAACTTTCTGTATGCCATGCGTTGAATTCTTTTAACTTTGCTGCCCTTAAATTGATGATAAGAATTACCGGAAGATAAACGGAGCGTCGCAAGGGACTTTCAACCGGAGTTACCCGAGCCGGCAATATAAAAATAAAGCATTCAAATGTTAGACCGCCTAGAAGCCATAAAAGCTAGATTTGATCAGTTGGGAGTAGCACTTACCAACCCAGCGATCGTTGGTAATAATAAACGCTTTGCTGAAACGAGTAAGGAATATCGGAGCCTTGAAAAAATAGTGATTGCATACGAGGAATATAAAAAGGTGCTTGATGATGTGACCATGTATAAAGAGGCGCTGAACGGAACGGATGAGGAGTTGAGAGAGCTTGCAAAAGAAGAATTGCCGGGAAGCGAAGAGAAAAAGATAAAGATGGAATCGGCCATCAGGCAGATGCTGATACCAAAAGATCCACAGGATGATAAGAATGCGATCATTGAAATTCGTGCAGGCACGGGAGGTGATGAAGCAAGCCTGTTTGCAGGTGACCTCTTGCGTATGTATATGCGTTATTGTGAACGTCGCGGATGGAAAACGGCGGTTTTAAGTGAGAGCGAGGGAACAGTGGGTGGTTATAAAGAAGTGCAGCTGGAAGTAATTGGTGAGGATGTATATGGCACATTGAAATTTGAAAGCGGTGTGCATCGTGTGCAACGGGTACCAGATACTGAAGGTTCGGGAAGGGTACATACATCGGCAGCCACAGTGGCGGTGATGCCGGAAGCAGAGGAGGTAGATTTTGAACTGAATCCTGCAGATGTGAAGATGGAAACGGCCCGAAGCGGTGGCGCAGGTGGCCAGAATGTAAACAAGGTAGAAACAAAAGTGATGTTGACGCATATCCCGACAGGTACAGTAGTTGTTTGCCAAACGGAAAGAAGCCAGCTTGGCAATAGGGAAAAGGCAATGGGAATGCTGAGAACAAGACTTTATGAAGAGCAGGTGAGGAAGCAAGAAGAAGAGATCTCCCGCCATAGAAAAAGCCTTGTAAGCACAGGTGACCGTAGTGCTAAGATCAGGACGTATAATTATCCGCAAGGCCGGGTGACAGATCATAGGATCAATCTTACATCCTACAATTTACCCGCAGTAATGAATGGCGATATAAATGAATTTATTGATGCACTACAGTTTGCTGAAAATTCTGAGAAACTTGCAAAGCAGAATTGATCTGAATTTCTTGATAAAACAAAAAACTCTTTGGCGTTTCTTTAACAGGAACGTCTTTCTTTTGTCGTCCTATTAATACAATGGTTTTACAGAAAATAATTAGATTGGTTTTTGTCACCTTAGCGTCAGAGTTATTTGGTAAAAGGTTACAAGTTGCCTTAGTTCGAATAAAATAAATGATGGTTTTAGGCGTTTAAAAACCTGAGGATCTTTGATTTGAAAATGGCTGGAAATTGAAGTTATTCTTCGCAGATTTCCTCATATGAAAAGTGTTAATACGAGGAAAAGACCTTTAATAGTTCGTTAACAACAGGCATCAAAATATTGGCAGTAAATTTGCGTTATAGATAAAAGTTCTTCACAAATAAAGCAGTCAATTTTCTCATAAGCAGTTAGTTTTGGTTGCGACCCCTGTTTCTACAGGGGTCTATTTTTTTATATACCTACCTGTACTTTAAGCTTATAAAGCAGCCAGTTTTTGACCCCATCGTATTCCATGCTTCTTAAAATTTGACACTAATTCCTGCCTTTAAGAATCGGGGGGTACCTGAAGTATAATGGATCTCTGAAACAGGTTGGGATTCATATTGAAGCCTTGATTCGGTCTCAAATTGCGCTTCTCTCCATTTGCAGTTAAAAACATTTTCCGCTGAAATAGTGAATTCAATTTTTTTCAAGTTATAAGCAAACAGCATATCAGTTATAAAATAACCTTGTGCCTGGACACTATTAAATTCATTTGCGGGACGATGATCCATAAAACGATACCGAAGCGAGCCACTAAAACCATTTTTCATTTTTGCAGATATACCGCCGATGCTTGTAAATGCGGGAGCAAGTGGTATATAATCTTCACCCTTTGCACCATCTATGGATCTCACTTTTGTATAGTTAAGATCAAGATCACCATAAAGCCAGGAAGTAAATTGGTAACGGACAGAGATATCGATGCCCATTCTTTTTGTTTTGCCACCGGGTTCTACAATCCCTTCATCGCCGACATAAACGAATTCCTGCTCAGAATAAAAATGCCATAAGGCAGTTTTAAAAATAAGATTTTTTATAGGCTTCAATATAATTCCAAGATCAGTTCCATAAACTTTTGGTAAGATATCTTTTGCATCATTATCAAGAATCACACGGGTATCATTTGAATGAAACCCAATTCCGTTGTTCAAATAAATTTTTACTGTGGAAGATGGACTATAAACAAAATTCAATTTCGGACTTAAAATGTTTCTTTGCTGATGACGAAAACCTGTTTCACCGGCTAATGCATCTCTATATGCAAATCGAAAGAGATCAAAACGAAGCCCCCCATTTATGGTGAATTTATCATTGACTTCAAGATCTTGGTTCCAGTATAAATAAGCATTGCTTTCTTTTACATCTCCTTTTTGTAATGATTCTATAAATTGTCTTTTCACAGCTCTTGATAATTCATTTCTCATTATATCATCATAACGAAAACCGGCCCCCAATTCTGTATTTACATTTTTCTTTCCGAGCAGCCATTTTTTAGAAGAAGTAGTGTTATAACCATAAATATTTCTTGTTTCCCGTTGATTGATCTCATCTCCATTTATTGAATCCTTCAGGAAGAAAGTAAAGTTTGAAAAGAGGTCAAAATGATAATTGGTAAAATAAAGCTGATCGGTCGTTTTCCAGTTATTTTTCCATTGTCTTGCAAAACGAATATTAACATTACTACGATTTGTATTTCCCCCTTCAGTGTTATCTATAGAACCAAAACGACTTATCATTCCGCTTTGTACTGCACGATCGGGTATTTGACCAGAAGCATTCCATTTACTGTCAAATGTGGAAGCAGTAATAGTAAGCTGGCTTTGATTGCCAAACCATGCATTGTATTTGGCCATTATATTAAAGCGATGAAAATCCTGCGGGTTAGTAAAATACCCATCCGATTTGAAATATTCAGAAGCTACATAAAGCTGTTGCCTGCTTTTATCATTTTCATTATTAAATATTTTCAGCATCCCAACGACACGTTGACTGTTAAATTGCCCGCCTTCAATTTTAATAAAATTGTTATTTAAAAATTCTTTGGTGTGAAACTCTGCGTAACCTGCAGTGGCAAGATTTCCCTTGTTGGTATAATAAGGCCCTTTATCAAAATTTACTTTTTCCACTGTTTCAGGAATAAGAAAATGAAGATCAGCATAACCCTGGCCATGTGCATGGCTGAGCATATTGACCGGCATGCCATCTACTGTTACATTTATATCTGTACCGTGATCAATATCATATCCTCTTAAAAAAATTTGTTCTGCTTTTCCGCCACCGGCATGTTGTGCAATAAACAAACCTGGCACAATTCTCAAAACTTCTTGAGAAGTATTGACTGGGCGAAGCATTATATCCACTGAGCCGATCGTATTCAACGATGATTTTTTTTTACCATTAACCTTTACTTCAATAAGATCAAGCCCTGTTTTTTTCATGGCGATCGTAACAGCAGAAACAAGACCTTCTTTTACTTCAACAGGAATGATCTCGGTTTTATAGCTGACATGGGATATTACTAATTCGTATTGACCCGGGTTGATAGAATTAATGGAGAATTTTCCAAAAGCGTCTGTATTATCTCCTTTATTGTTTGCGATAATTACAGTAGCGCCACTAAGCGGCGCTTTATTTTCTGCATCGGAAATATAGCCTTCAATTTTTCCTTTTTGAGAAAACAACGCAGTTGAAATACAAAGCCACAATCCTGTAAAAATTTGTTTCCTGGTCATGCTGGTTTAAACAGCATCATTTACGGATACGAAAGGTTTATGGTTTGTTTTCTGTAAGACAATTTATCGGGAGTAAAATCTTTTAATCGCAAAAAAGTAACCAATAACACAGCCAATTCCATCAGCAATTATATCCATCAGGTCAAATGAACGGAATGGTATAAAATATTTCTGCACTATTTCAATCGCAATGCCATACAAACAACCAACCACCATTATTTTGAAGAAAATTTTACGGCTATCACTCTGTATATTTTTTTTATCAAAATATGCTTTGCACCAGAGAATAACCAATATCATAAATAAAAAGATATGGACCCATTTATCAAGCCATATTTTGTCTTCCCATGTGATCTTTGGAAACTTTGTTCCAGGTGTACAAAGCAAAATGGTTACAAGCAAAAGCCAAAGCACAGCAAAAACAATTGTCGAGACATTTTTTTTCAATGTCGATTTTTTCCGAATATATGTATAAAAAAGGAGCCCCATAAAGGGCCCCTGTCATTAACCAACTATAGAACCAAATCTTAAGGATTCACGGTTAAAGCTTAACTCTAACTACGAGAAATTCTATAATTGGGTTTTGAATTTTTTACTGAATTTTTGTTTTTCCCATTGATTGAAGCTGCTCAAGATTGGGCCCCTCAGTATTGCCTCTTTTTTCAATAGTAATTGCAAAGGCATCAGCTTTTTTAACATTGCTCATTTTAAGAATAATCTTTTGATTCTCTCCCGCATCAAAAAGCCCCAGGCTGCTGGGTTGTAGCTGTCCATTTTGACCATTAATGATAGACCAAAGCTGGTATTGTTTGTCGGAAGGAAGTTGAGGCATATTTTTTATAAGAAGATAAACGTCCGATGAAGTAGAATCCCAGTAAATGCTGGCTGAGGCCTTAGCGGGAGTCATTGCTACCATGTTTACGACAGCGACATTCGGATCACTCATTATTTTCTGGTATTCTTCCATTTGATCAACTTTCGCTTCAAGTGATTTGAGTGAGTTGTTCAGGTCTTTATTTTGATTATAAAGTGTGTAAGCAAAATAACCTGTCACCAAAAACAGAATAATTGAAGCGGCTGCCATCCAACGCAAGCCAGATGACCTTCGGGTTGCTGGTTCCATACTTACTATTTTAGAAGTATTGGATGCAGGTTTTTGTTGAATTACAGAAAATACTTTTTCCTTCACATTAGCGGGGGGCGCCACTGCATTCTCCACGGCCTGTTTTTCAATAGCCAGTTCAAAGGCATTCCGTGCTGCCTTCAGTTCAGGATAGGCTTCGCAGTATTGTTCAAATTCAAATCTTTCCTGTGCTGTCAGCAGTCCAAGCACATAGCTTTCCACAACTCCACTTGATATGTATTCTTTTATATTCACTTTTATCTGATCATTGTTCTTAATTGACTGATCGCTGATCTTATTCTTGTTTTTACTGTTCCCAGCGGTATACCCAACATCTTCGCAATTTCTTCATGAGTAAATCCCTGGAAATAGGAAAGATCAATAAGTCGTCGGTATTCTTCATTCAAAGTCGTTAAAACTTTTTTCAGCCCTACATCATTTACCATTGGATTAGAGCTCATGCCCATTCCTGCATTTTCACTTTCTGCTATTGGTTGGGTTCTTTGGTTATCCCTGTATCCTTTCGACCTTACCTTATCTATCGCAGCATTTCGTGCAATATTCAGCATCCATGTAAACAGCCTGCCTTTTGTTTCATCATAAGTACCGATCTTCCTCCAGATATTGACAAACACTTCCTGCAGCACATCACTTGCCGTGTCTTTATCCGAAACTATCTGGTTAATGATTGTGAATAGAGCTCCTGAATAGTGATCATACAGGTAATTGAATGCATCATTGTTTTGCTCTTTTAGCAAACCAACGAGTTCTTGCTCGCTGTATTTGGTTTTAGGTTCCAAGTTGGTAAAAAGATAAACAACAAAATATCCCTAGCTGTGGGATACTTTATTTACGAAATATTTTTTTGCTCAGATTTAAGCCACTTGCTTTTCGTAGGTAGCGGAATCCATTAGGGCTTGTACATCAGCTGGGTTATTTACAGTCATTTTTACCATCCAGCCTTCACCATAGGGGTCACTGTTAACTGATTCGGGAGAGTTTGCCAAAGCTGCATTTAATTCGGTAATTGTACCATCTACAGGCAAAAAAAGGTCAGACACTGTTTTCACTGCTTCAACTGTACCAAATACATCGCCAGCCTTTAATGCTTTTCCAATCGTTTCCACCTCGATATATACAATATCGCCAAGTTCTTTTTGCGCATAATCAGTAATTCCAATGGTAGCCACATTGCCATCCAGTTTTATCCATTCATGTTCCTTTGTATAACGAAGATTTGAGGGGAAATTCATAGTTGAAAATTTGAGTTGCAAAGATTATGAAATCAGGCCGAATATGTATAAAATGTAAATAAAGTATTTTTTTGTGCCAGCTTTTGTATTCTATTAAGCTTCTGTTGCGACGCTCCGTTCAACTTACCGTAATTCTTATCGTCTTTTTCTTTTAATGAGTTTTACCTTAATTATTCTTACGTCCTGTAAAGGACGATCACGATCCTGTGCCTTGCTTGTTTGAACAACTGCAATTTTATCTACTACTTCTAATCCTTTCACTACTTCGCCATAAACAGTGTAGCCTTGATCAAGATGCGGTGTACCTCCGATCGTTTTATAAACTTCTCTTTGTTCCGCAGGAATTTTTCTGCCATTTAATCGAAATCTTTCAACTGAATCAAGCCCCGCATCGCTAAAGACCTTTCCCTGCGTTATATAAAATTGACTACCGTTGCTTGCTTTCGTTGGATTCACATTGTCTCCAGATCGTGCAGCAGCTATTACTCCTTTTTTATGAAATAATGTTTTCCTGAATTCAGCCGGAACAGTGTAACCCGGCCCTCCATCTCCCAAGGGCTTGCCTGCAGCAGCTCTTTTACTATTTGGATCGCCACCTTGTATCATAAAATCTTTTATTACCCGGTGAAATAAAGCGCTATCATAGTACCCAACCTTTACCAGCTTTAAAAAATTATCACGGTGAAGCGGAGTGGAATCAGATAAACGTATGACAATATCACCCATTGTCGTTTGTAATAGCACATCCCTTTTCCTGTCTTTCTTTTTTATCGTAGAATCTTTCTTCTGTGCAGATGCGGAAAAAACAATTAAAGAACTTAAAAAAGCAACGATCCAATATTTCATAAAGTAAATTGATTTAAAAATTGTGGCTCTCAAAATAAAGGAGAATATGATCTTTCATGAAATTTTCCTGTTCTATTGCAGAAAGTGACGGCAAAGATTTAAGCTGGCGAAAATGCGGCCAGCCATCAACATCTCTTCCTTCCAGTTCATAATAGCCGCTTTGTGCAAATAAACTACAAATGGCTATATGCATCAGGTCCTGCTTTTGTTCCTTGGTAAATTTTTCTTTTACCTGGCCAAATTCCTGCACGCCGATAAGAAAAAGAATGGTTTCCATATCGGGTTTTTTACCAAATCTTTCAACAAGTTTAGCTTCGAGTGCCCACCATCTTGTTTGCAAATCATCTTTTGCCTGCATAGCGGCAAAGATAGCGGCCTTAATTTTGTCAAAACTGATAAAATGGATTTTACAAAAGATAGATTTCACATCAGCACCGAAAATGAAAAAATGGATATTGATCTTATTCATTCTTTTCTAAGCCGATCATATTGGGCTGAAGGCATATCAAAAGAAATTATCAGGAGATCAGTTGAAGGGGCTTTATGTTTTGGTGTATTTGAAAATGATAAGCAAGTGGGTTTTGCAAGAATGATAACCGATCGGGCAACATTTGCCTATCTCGCCGATGTTTTTATTATTGAAGAGTACCGAGGACTTGGTTTAAGTAAATGGTTAATGGAAGTTATTATGGCACATCCTGATCTGCAGGGATTGCGCCGGATGATGCTGGCAACAAGAGATGCTCATGATCTCTATAAAAAATTTGGATTTACTCCGTTAAACAATGTTGATAGATGGATGCACATTCACTATCCGGATGTATATAAAGCGATCAAATAATTTTTTCAACAACAACGGCTGAACCATAAGCAAGAACTTCCGTTACGCCACCCATTACTTCATTAGCGTCATATCGCATACTTATGATAGCATTGGCTCCTTTATCAGTGGCATTTTGCAGCATCAGTTGAAATGCATCTTCTCTTGTTCTTTCACAGAGTTCCTGGTAAATAGAAATATTTCCCCCAAAGATCGTTTGAAAACCACCTGCGATATTGCCCAGTATACTACGTGAACGAACAGTGATACCCCGCACAATACCCAGATTTTTTATGATCCTGTAACCGCTTAATTCAATATTGGTTGTAACCATCGTTGGATCTATCATACCGATTATTTTCATAAAAGTACATTGATTGTCTCACAGTCAACAATTACCTTTGCGCTCCGAAGGAATACTTCGGAAAAATTAAAAATTAATGTTGCAGGTAGCATATATAAGAAGTAATAAAGAAGAAGTAAAGCAAAGGTTAGCTGTCAAAAATTTTGCCGAATTAGGCCTTGTTGATGAAATTCTTTCATTAGATGAAGAAAGAAAAAAATTACAACAGGAATTTGATAGTACGCAGGCAAAAGTAAACAGCACTTCTAAAGAGATCGGGCAATTAATGGCCAAAGGGCAAAAAGAAGAAGCTGAAAATAAAAAACAGGATGTTGCTACACTTAAATCATCACTTCAACCAATTTCTGATAGGCTTGCTATTGTTGAAAAGCAATTGCAGGATGTGTTAGTGAAACTTCCGAACCTTCCATCTGATAAAGTACCACCGGGAAAAACACCCGCAGAAAATGTTGTTGTAAGAGCCGGAGGTACTGAACCAAAACTTTCAGCAGATGCATTACCACATTGGGACCTGATAAAGAAATACGATATCGTGGATTTTGAAACTGGAGCTAAGATTACCGGCAGTGGTTTTCCTTTGTATAAAGGGAAAGGTGCAAAGTTGCAAAGAGCATTGATCCAATATTTTCTTGATTTCAATACTGCTGCCGGGTATACTGAATACCTGCCGCCATTTATGGTAAATGAAGCCACAGCTTATGGAACAGGGCAATTGCCGGATAAAGAAGGTCAGATGTACTTTATGCAGGCTGATAATTTTTACATGATCCCGACATCAGAAGTGCCGGTAACAAATATTTATCGCGATGAAATAGTGAAAGGAGAAGATCTTCCAATAAAGATGACGGCTTATTCTCCCTGTTTCAGGAGAGAGGCGGGAAGTTTTGGAAAAGATGTTCGCGGACTAAATCGTGTTCATCAATTTGATAAAGTAGAGATCGTTCAATTAGTGCATCCTGAAAAAAGCTATGAAGTATTGGAAGAAATGGTGAGTCATGTAGAAAAGTTGGTGAATACATTGGAGCTCCCTTATCGCATTTTAAAACTCTGCGGTGGCGATATGAGTTTTGCATCTGCACTTACTTATGATTTTGAAGTGTTCAGTGCTGCTCAGCAAAAATGGCTGGAGGTAAGTTCTGTTTCCAATTTTGAAAATTTTCAAACCAACAGGATGAAAATTCGTTTTAAAGACAGCAATGGAAAAATGCAATTGGCACATTCACTCAATGGAAGTTCTCTTGCATTACCACGGATCGTTGCTTGTTTGTTGGAGAATAATCAAACTGCTAATGGAATAAAAATTCCTTTGACACTGCAACCTTATTTTGGCGCAGAATCTATTTAGTGAATGGACGCATACTCCGGAAAATACTACACACAGGGTGGCGAAGAACAAGAAGCCACTATTCTTTTTTTAAATGATAAAATTAGCATCGGGTTGCGTAATGAGCATGGCGAGCCAAGAATTGTTTATTGGCCATATGAGCAAATTATCCGCGATAATTTCTGGAAACGTGGTCAGTCAATAGTTCGTTGTGGTTCTTACCCCGTTCAAACGATCGAAGTGAATGAAAAAGAGTTTGCCGATAAACTGGAGACAATTTTAAAAGAAAAAGAAAGATCATGGCTGGGCCGGTTCTTGAATAAGAATCAATGGAGAATGATCCGGATGCTGGCCGTGTTTATTGTGATATTGGTATCTGCATATATATGGTTGGTTCCATTTCTTGCAGAGAGACTGGCAAAACGAGTTCCTGTTTCTTACGAAGAGAGATTGGGAGATGGTATTTACAATGCTATAAAACCATCGTTTACTATTGATGCAGAAAAAACCGCTTACATAAATGATTTTTTCAGAGAGCTGAATATCGATTCAAAATATAATATACGCATTACAGTTGTTAAAGAAAATGTGACGAATGCTTTTGCGATACCCGGTGGTAATATCATTGTGTACGATAAAATAGTAGCCGGCATGAATGGTTATGAAGAACTTGCTGCATTATTGTCGCATGAGTTCACCCATATAAATGAAAGACATACCACACGATCATTGTTCCGGCAACAGGCATCTTCTCTTTTCCTATCGATTATTTTCGGCGATGTTGGTAATATCGGCAATGTGATCGTTGGGAGCGCAGATGACCTGAAAGGATTAAGTTATTCCCGGAAACTGGAGAAAGATGCTGATATAAATGGAATACAAGTTTTAAGCGAAAGAAAAATTGATTGCAACGGGTTTGTTCACTTATTTGAATTGTTAGAAAAAGAAATAGCACAAACCGGTGATGCGCCGACAGAATGGATCAACAGTCATCCGGACATCGAAAAAAGAATTGCTTATACAAAAGCAAATGGGCTATTTAATAAAAATGGCATAGAAGAAAATGAAACGTTGAACACCTTGTTTATGAAAATTAAAACTGCTAATTAAGCAAGATTTAGTAGAGCTAATAACTTCACGCTGGGAACAATAATGTATAAAAAGAAATCATAAAATTCGTCCCTTTTACCAATTCTTCTCCCGTCGAGATCATATTACCAGCCTTTGGACAACCAAATTTAAAATAATATCATCTGCAATTTGGCGTTATCGGTAATATAGGAACCAAATGGTTTAAACTTTGCGGATTATTACTTGTCCTAAACAAAAATCTTTTTAATGTCCCTGGCTAATCAAATCAAAAATCAGCATCTGATGTGGCGGGCTGGTTTTGGTCCTGCAGTCGAACAATTGGCGGATCTTTCGCAAGCCTCTTCTAAACAATTGTATAAGGCGTTGCAAAAAGCATCATCTAAAAAACCGGAGTATATCGATGTGGCGGATGACTTTCTTAAAGGCTTGTGGGCTGGTATTGATGAAGTGGGCAGGCAGGAAAAGATGAAGGAAATAAAAGAAGAAGATAAAAAAAAGATCCAGCAGAAGCAACGTGAAAGTGTAAGGAGCTTAAACCTTAACTGGCTAAATGTTTTTATAAATACAGATGCCCAGTTAAGAGAAAAAATGGCTTTCTTCTGGCATGGACATTTTGCCTGCCGCAACCTGAATGTATTTTATCAGCAAGGTTTATTGGATATTATCCGCCGCAATGCTCTTGGAAGTTTTCGTGACATGCTGCATGAAGTTTCTAAATCGGCTGCGATGTTGAATTTTTTGAATAATCAGCAAAACAGGAAGGACCATCCAAATGAAAACTTTGCAAGAGAGGTGATGGAATTGTTTACACTTGGTCGTGGTAATTATACAGAGAATGATGTTAAAGAAGCGGCTCGTGCATTCACAGGCTGGAGTGCAGGATTAAAAGGGCAATTTATTTTCCGACGCATGCAGCATGATTATGGTTCAAAGACCGTTTTGGGTAAAACAGGAAATTATGATGGTGATGAAGTATTGGATATTTTATTATCACAAAAACAAACAGCAAAATTTATAACTCAGAAAGTGTATAAATTTTTTGTAAATGATACTATTGATGAAGCTAAAGTGAACTGGCTTGCCGATCGGTTTTATCAAAGTATTTATGATATCGGCAAATTGATGGAAGATATTTTTACCAGCGATTGGTTTTATGATGAAAAGAATATTGGCAGCAAAATAAAATCACCAATTGAATTGATAGCTGGCATTCAGCGGATGTTACCAATGCAATTGGAAAATAAAGAATCATTGACTTTTTTACAAAGGGCACTGGGTCAAGTATTATTTTATCCACCGAACGTAGCTGGCTGGCCTGGTGGCAAAACATGGATCGATAGCAGCAGCCTGATGCTTCGTATGCGCCTTCCTCAATTGATAAATGATGTTGATGAATTGAATATAAAAACCAAAGATGATGATGACCAGATGATGGGAAAGAAAACACCGGAAGATGGAAGTAAACCGATGGGTTATGGAAAACGAGGTGTTATCAGAGCAACTATTGATTGGAAAGAGTATATGGGACATTTTGAAAAGGTGCAGAAGGATCAGCTGATCGGTTCAATAGCATCAAATTTATTGCAAACGAAAAGTGGTGTTAGTAGTGAATTAATAAAACAATATGCTGATGCTGGCAGCAAAGAAAGTTTTATCAAAACAGCAACATTGCAATTGATGAGTACGCCGGAATATCAACTTTGCTAAAACAAAGCCATTAGCTGTTAGCCTTTAGCTAATAGCTAGCAGCTAAAGGCTAAAAGCTATAAACAATGGTTATTAAAAGAAGAGAATTTCTCCAGGTTGGTTCACTTGCCACAGCATCGCTGATGGTGCCAAAATTTCTAAAAGCATTTGAAGGAAGAAATATGGTGCTGCCAGGAAATAAGGTTTTGGTAATACTTCAATTAAGCGGTGGCAACGATGGATTGAATACTGTCATTCCTTATCGAAATGATATTTATTATAGATCAAGACAGAGAATAGGAATTGAAAAATCAAAAGTATTGTCATTAACTGATGAAGCCGGTCTGCATCCTGCGTTAACCAGCTTTAAAGAACTATATGATGATGGAAGTCTTGGCATCATGAATAGTGTTGGTTATCCAAATCCGGATCGTTCACATTTCCGGAGTATGGATATTTGGCATACTGGTAGCGAAAGCAAAGAGTACTGGACAAATGGCTGGCTTGGTCGTTATCTTGATGCACAATGTAAAGGATGTGATAAACCGACTTATGCATTGGAGCTTGATGATACATTAAGTCTTGCAATGAAAGGAGAAGAAGCGAAAGCAATTGCAATGAAAGATCCAAAACGATTATTTGGCACAGCTAACCAGCGTTTCTTTAAAGATGTGATGCAGCAACATAAAGATGAACCAGGCGAACAGCCGGTTGATTATTTGTATAAAACACTTTCAGAAACTGTTTCTTCTGCCAATTATATTTTTGAAAAAAGTAAGCTTCATCCTTCAAAAGCTGAATATCCCAAAACAGAGTTGGGACAAAATTTGAAGACAATTGCTTCATTGATCTTCTCGGATATCAATACAAAAGTTTATTATGTTTCTCATGGCAGTTTTGATACGCATATCAATCAGCAATTTCAGCAGCAGCGTTTGTTTACTGAAATGAATGATGCAGTTAGATCATTTACAAAAGATCTGAAGGAAAATGGGCGATTCGATGATGTATTGGTAATGACATTCTCTGAATTTGGAAGAAGGGTTTCTCAAAATGCAAGTGGTGGCACAGATCATGGCACGGCTAATAACATGTTTTTATTTGGTGGAGGTATAAAAGAAAAAGGATTGATCAATCCAATGCCCGATCTTTCTGATCTTGACGAAGGTGACTTGAAATATAAAGTTGATTTTAAAAATGTATATGCTACAGTTTTAAAAAACTGGTTAGCCGCAGACGATATGGCAATTCTGAAAAAGAAATATGATTATTTGAAGTTTGTTTGATTAATTCAGCCCTTTTTCTTTCATGATACT
>DATDCP010000036.1:0-5942 GCA_036524255.1 Chitinophagaceae bacterium | reverse complement strand
AGAAATAATAATTGGATCGGCTCATCATCAATTATTGAAGATTCAACAATGCTTCCAGACGCGGTGAAGAAAACTATTAAAAATAATTATGCGGGTTATAATATAACATCAATAGATGAAGAAAATGATAAGGACAGAACTGCGTATGAAATTAAACTGGAGAAAGGAGATGCTCATGCAAGGATATTAGTTGATAAAAATGGAAAGATCCTGAAAAAGGATGATGCCAAGGCTTAATGGGAGAATCAACTCTGTTTAGCCCGTGCCCTGTGAAATAAAATTGTCTTATATACGCTCAGATAACCAATAAGTCCGATCGACCGGCCGCCTTCTGCGGCCGGTTCTCTTTTTAAACATTGTCAAATCGTGTTTTCTTATTGCGATTTTATCTCGTCTCTTGAATCTTTAAAATGTTGAAGCGCCTGGTAAGACCAATAATATCTATAAATATTGCTCACATACTGGACCGTTTCCCTCCCAATATATCGTGCCGCCATTATCTCTACGTTATTAAACCATACATTTTCATTCAGCCCACGTTCTTTGGCCTCACGCCTTAATTTTCTCATATTGCCAGGTCCGCAATTGTAGGCCCCCAGTGCCATAAGATGCATATTCAAAGAATCTATTTGTTCACTCTCAAAATAATTATCAATTAAATAGCGCATATATTTTACACCTGCATGGATATTATTCTCTGAATTTCTAACATTGGGAATACTGATCGGTGGACTGGCTGCTGTTCTGGGCAGAACCTGCATAACGCCAACCGCACCGGCGTGGCTTACCGTTTCCTGCTTGAGCTGCGATTCCTGGAATGCCTGGGCAGACAATAACAGCCAGTCAAGAGAATACTTATCGCCATATTTAATAAACATGGTTCTAAAATGATTTAGATCTGCTAAGGCTTCCTTGCTTTGAGAGTTCCGTAACCTATTTTTATTTTTTAGGTATTTGTCGTAAAGCATATTTCCCACCATAGATCCTTTCCTTATTTGTGGTATAAATTTGTTGACAGCAGCTTTTAACTTAGGAGAATTTTTTCTGAATGCCCATCCGTATGAAACATTAGTTTCAATTGCAATTTTCGAGTACACCTTTAGATCTGTATAAACACTATTCCAAAGTTTTCCAAGATCCTCAGAAATTACAGTGAAGGGAATCAATCCTTCATTTACCATTTCAAGAATATCTTCCGCTTCAAGATAGGGGCCTGTGAATTCAATTTGTACTGGTTTAAGTCCGAGTTTTTGCAGGGAATCATTTAGCCTGTTTAATGAAAATTGATAACTGCTATTTTCGCGAACAAAAACTTGTTGACCGGCAAGATCTGTAATTGAGTTGATTGTTGGTGCTGAAGGTCCTCCTACAAGAATATCTTTTATACCTGTTACAGTTGGAGTTGAAAAATCGATTAGCTCCTTCCTTTCTGAAGTTATCGTAAAACCTGATGCGATCATGTCTGCGTGACCGCTTGTTAATAATGGTACGATCTGTTCACGGCTTACAGGTATAAAGATCACACGTACTTTGGGTGGATAAAATTTCAACTGCCTGTTCAATTCTTGCTCAAAAAGATTAAGCAGGTCATAGGCAAGACCGTAGGTTTTCATTCCCTCTATATAGTAATAGGTTTTTGAGTAGGGAACCAATACGCGAATGTATCTTCGGGCAATCATGCTATCAAGATCACCAAATGCAGTATTTGCTAATCCCAATATTTCATTTTCATTAGCCCAATTAATATAAGAAATGCTGTCACCTCTTAGGTTTACTGCAAATGTTCCAGAGGTATCTAGTAAACTGGATTGATTAGCACCTGTTTTTTCGGAATTTTTGTTTTTAGTTGTATCCTGGCAGGAAAGATGGCAAACGGTTGCCATCAAAAAAATAAAAAAAAAGGTAAAACGCATTTTGTAGAATTGAAGGTTAATGGTCTTATTTGTGCGTTAACACAGAGTACTATTGTAAGTTATACCTTTTTGATTATATGTTCGCTATTCATTTTTATTATTGAAAATGAATGTTTTTGGCTGCCTGGCAATTCAATTACAGGATTATTGATGGAAGATTATTTTTTTCATACTATGTCAATTAGATAATTAGAATTTTATAAATGGGAGTGATGGTTACTTTCCGATACAAAACTTACTGAAAATATAATCAAGCTGATCTTCATTTGTTATCTCTCCTGTTATTTCTCCAAGGTAATGAAGGCCCCTTCGAATATCTAATGCTAACAAGTCACCTGCAAGTTTACTATCTAACCCGTTTTTAATATCTGTCAGTGACTTGGCAACTTCTTTTAATGCATGATAATGCCGTGCGTTTGTAACAATCGTATCTTCTGATCGTACTTCACCAGAAATTACTTTATCAACCATTCTTTCTTTTAATACTTCAAGATGCCTGTGATCTTTTGCTGAAATAAAAACTATACTTTCTACAGAAGAAAACTTTTCTCTTATATTGGTCTCGTTATATTTATCAGCTTTGTTTGCAATAAGCAAAAAATTCAGATCTCTTTTTTTAAATTCAGCGTTTTGACTGCTGATCTCATTTACTCCTTCATCTACATCAAACAAGTACAATACAAGATCGGCAGTTTTTATTTTGTCTAAACTTTTCTCTACACCCATGCTTTCAATTACATCACTTGTATGATGACGTATGCCAGCAGTATCGATCAGGCGAAAAAGAATACCATCAATATTGATAATTTCTTCGATCGTGTCTCTGGTAGTACCGGGAATATCACTTACAATGGCCCTGTCTTCCTGCAACAAAGCATTTAGTAATGTTGATTTACCTGCATTTGGTTTGCCAACGATTGCCACACTGACCCCGTTCTTAATTACATTTCCAAGGCGAAAAGAATTGATCAGCTGATCGGTTAGCTTGCTTAATTCATTTATCAAATCATAAAATTGTTTTCTATCTGCAAATTCAACATCCTCCTGGCTGAAATCAAGTTCCAATTCTATTAAAGCAGAAAACTTTAGTAATTGATCTCTTAACTCTTTTAGTTTATTTGAAAAACCACCGCGAATATTATGCAAGGCTGTTTTTTGTGAAGCCTGCGTATTTGATGCTATCAGGTCAGCAACGGCTTCTGCCTGGGCAAGATCAAGCTTGCCCTTTAGAAATGCTCTTTGTGTAAACTCTCCGGGCTTTGCCAATCTTGCGCCACCTTGTATACATGCATTTATTATTTGTTGCAAAACAAACGGCGAACCATGCCCGCTTATTTCCACCACATCTTCACCGGTGTATGATCGTGGATTTTTATAAATTGAAATAACAACTTCATCAAGTATTGTTTCTTTATCTTTTGTAATACCAACATGAATAGTATGCGATGCCTGCTTGGTCAGATCTTTTGAGGGAAACAGGTCATTTACTATATCGATCGCTTTTGCGCCGCTAAGACGAATAATACCAATAGCTCCTATTCCCGGTGGTGTTGCCAATGCTACTATCGTATCATCCCATCCTGTTAATTTTCCCTGCATTCCTCAAAAATAAAAATCCCCCTGCATTGAGGGGGATTTAATTATAGTTTACAAAAATTTATTCTGATGCTACCACAAAAGTAATGGGCTGTTTACGATAAGCTTTTACCTGGCGGCCATTTTGAATAGCAGGTACCCAGTTTGGACCTTTTTTAATTACTTTGATCGCTTCTTCTTCCATGCCATGACCATGATTTGATACGGCTTTTACATCACTTATCTTACCTTCCTTATCCACGATGAATTGTACTACAACAGTGTAAGTTCCTTCACTTGCTCCGTTTTCCACAGGGACATTGGGGTCAAGGTTTCTTTCCAGATATTTTCTCCACTCCCTTTCACCACCTTTAAATTGTGCCTCAACCTCCACTTTCTCAAAAACTTTGTTTTCATCTTCCTCTTTCTTTTCCTCTACTACCTGCTTGCCTTCATCAACAACCGCAGGTGCAAGACCTTCATCTTTTATACCTTCCTGGCTAACGACATCGATCTTTGTATCTTCTAATTCCTTTACTTCTGGTGGAATTTCCTCTTTCTTCACCTCCTCATCTTTTACAATTTTAGGAGGAGTGAATTTTGTCATCTCCACTTTCGGAGGCTCCTGCTTTGGTGGCGGTGGCGGCGGAGGTTCCGGTTTTTTTTCTTCCTCCTGTTTAAGTTCAGTCAGAGTCAATTCTCTTACCTGCACTCTGCCTTCATTCTTTTTTAATGAGCTGGCAAGGAAAGAACCTCCCAAAGCAAGTAAAGCAACAGCAGCCGTACAAAGCAAAGCTATAGTTAGCCTTTTTTTATACGTTTTGCGTAGCTCATATGCGCCATAAGCTTTATTCCTGTCTTCAAAAACAAGATCCAGAATATCACTTGACAAGATTTTATTTATTTCCATTTGCAGTTTCTTTAATAATTAGATGCGGAATTAATGAAATTCCACATTAATCTGTTAATTAATTTCCGCCACTTGTTTTCTTAATTAAATCCTTTTCAACTGGAAAAAGATCAACCATTGCATAACGCTTTATAGCGCTTATAGCCATCTCGTCTAAGATATCGATCGTATTTTTATAAGTCGCATCTTCATCAGGTTTTATCACAATAACCAGGTCTTTATCAAGACAAGCCTTTTGCCAATTAGGATCAGGTAGAATTGGAGGTTTAACATTAGGATTGCCCACTTTTGCTTCTTCCTGGATCTTTGTACAACCAGCATCATGCACATGGGCATTTATCACATCCTTTTTCATTTGAATGATAGTATCACGGATTCCTTTAAATGTTGTCGTATGGAAATTAGAAGCATCAGGCAGTAATTGACCCCTGTAAACATAAACAACATTATCTTTTCCAAGCAGAACAGTAAGAGCCCCTGATTCTTTTGCTTTATTTAGATCTTCATCCTTTGTGTCCTTAGGCATAAACAACTGCATAGTTGTTGGACTGCTCATAGTTGTAGTAAAAATGAAAAATGTTATAAGCAGGAAACCTAAGTCAACCATAGGGGTCATGTCAACCGCTGTTGAAAGTTTTTTTGCTTTCTTAACTCCCGGTCCTTTTTTATGACCTCCACCACCGCCGCTATCATCAATACTTGCCATGTTTTAAATTTTTAAGAGTTAATAAAATTATTAATGACCGGCCGCTTTTTCTCTATTCCTCATAATCCCAAGTTCCGAGCCAGCAGGCGCATCTTCGAGCATAGTGATCATCTGAAATTTAAAAATCTCATTTTTCTTAAATGCAGTAAGTACCTGCTTAAAAGCCGGATATTTTGCATTATTGTCTCCTTTTATCAGGTATTGCAATTTTTTTCCAGTAAATGTTCCAACTGCATCCCTGATCCAGTATAGTAATTCTCCACCAAGAGTATCTAAAGGAATTCCGGGTTGTTTGAAATTCTTCTGATCTTCCTGGGGAACTGCAAGCAACTGCTTTAGACCGCTAAAAGGAACACCTATTGAAGGTGTCCTCACAAAATTCTTCATCTCGGCCTCAGATAAACCTAAGCTCCTTGTTTCATTAATATGCTTTATTACATCATATTTTTCGCTGTCTTTTTGTGACAAAACACCAAAAAAGACCCGGCCTGTACTGTCAAAGGTGACTTGTATTGCATCACTTTCAGGCAATTCCCGGGTTGAAACCGAATTGGGTGTTTTTATCTCTACAGGCTCCTCAGGTTTGAACTTCGTAGCCATAATGAAAAATGTGAGGATCAGAAAAGCAACATCCACAAAAGGAGTCATATCAACAAATGTGCTCTTCTTTGGTATTTTAACACTAGGCATGTTTACATTAATTTAGTATTGAGATTCAATGTTTCATAATTTCCATACAAGCAATTGTCTCTTATTTGTAAAGAGATGCAAAGCTTTGTGTAAGAGTGAAACCTGATTCATCAATACCGTAAGTAATAGAATCGATCTTAGTTGTAAA
>DATDCP010000035.1:0-3681 GCA_036524255.1 Chitinophagaceae bacterium | reverse complement strand
TACTTGTCATAATGATGATCGTGTTTTTGAAATTCACTACACGACCTTTATTATCCGTTAATCTTCCATCATCCAACACTTGCAATAAAACATTCCAAACATCTGGATGTGCTTTTTCAATTTCATCAAGCAGCACAACACTGTAAGGTTTTCTTCGTACTGCTTCAGTTAATTGCCCACCTTCATCATAACCAACATATCCTGGAGGTGCGCCAACCAAACGGCTAACAGTATGTTTTTCCTGGTATTCACTCATATCGATCCTTGTCATCATACCTTCATCATCAAATAAATATTCTGCCAATGCTTTTGCTAACTCCGTTTTACCAACACCAGTTGTTCCAAGGAAAATAAATGAACCAATTGGCTTTTTAGGATCCTGCAAGCCTGCACGGCTTCTTCTTATTGCGTCTGCTACGGCAGTTATTGCTTCCTCTTGCCCAACAACTCTCTCATGTAAATGTTCCTCGAGATGCAATAATTTTTCTTTATCGCTTTGCAGCATTTTGGTAACAGGTATACCTGTTGACTTAGCAACACTCTCTGCAATATCTTCCGCATCTACCTCTTCTTTTAAAAGACGTTTCTCTCCTGTTGATCCAAGTTGCTTACTCAATTCCTCAATGATCTTTTCCTGTTCTTTTATTTTACCATACCTGATCTCGGCCACTTTTCCATAATCTCCTTCCCTCTCTAACCTTTCAGCTAATGTTTTCAGGTTTTCGATTTCAGCTTTTGCATTCTGAACTTTCTCTACTAATTCTTTTTCTTCTCTCCACTTTGCTTTAAGTGTATCTCTTTCTACTGAAAGATTTCCTATCTCTGTGTTTAACTCTTTAAGTTTATAATCATCATTCTCTCTTTTGATAGCTTCTCTTTCAATTTCCAGCTGGCGAATTTGTCTTTCCAACGTATCAAGCTCCTCTGGCATTGAATTCATTTCCAAACGAAGCTTGGCGGCACTTTCGTCAATTAAGTCAATTGCTTTATCGGGAAGAAAACGATCCGTGATATAGCGATGTGATAATTCCACCGCCGCAATTATCGCTTCATCTTTGATACGAACATGGTGATGCGTTTCATAACGATCTTTTAAACCACGTAAAATTGAAATTGCGTCTTCGACGGAAGGCTCATCAATTAATACTTTCTGGAAACGTCTTTCAAGTGCTTTATCTTTTTCAAAAAATTTCTGGTATTCATTTAATGTAGTAGCACCAACTGCTCTCAGGTCACCTTTTGCCAACGCTGGTTTTAAAATATTAGCTGCATCCATTGCACCTTCACCGCCACCCGCACCAACGAGTGTATGAATTTCATCTATGAATAAAATAATTTCTCCATTGCTGTTGCCGACTTCTTTTACAACAGCTTTTAATCTTTCTTCAAACTCACCTTTATATTTTGCACCGGCGATCAGCAATCCCATATCCAGCGCATAAATGATCCTTGACTTTAAATTTTCAGGAACATCGCCATTCATGATACGATGGGCAATGCCTTCGGCAATTGCTGTTTTACCGACACCCGGTTCACCAACAAGAATGGGATTATTCTTTGTTCTTCTTGAAAGTATGTGGAGGGTTCTTCTTATTTCTTCATCACGGCCGATTACAGGGTCAAGTTTACCTTGTCTTGCTAACTCGTTTAAATTTTTTGCGTATTTATTCAATGCATTGAATTCCTGACTCTGCGTTTGAGAAGTAACAGTCTCGCCTTTCCTCAATTCTTTAATTGCTGCGATCAATCCTTTTTCAGTAAGACCTGAATTTTTCAACAATTTTCCTGCTGCATCATTTCCTTGTACGATCGCCAATAATAAATGTTCAGGCGTCACAAACTCATCTTTAAATTCTTTTACTACTGCACCTGCACGTAGAATAACATTATTTGCATCACGACTTACTGATTGTGCAGGATCTCCTGAAGTGGTTGGCAATTTTGAGATGAGTTCATCAAGCTTGCTGTCAACAAGGTTGATGGTAACATTATTTTTCTTAAGCAAATAATCCACCGGTGAATCCTGTTGCTCGATCAAGGCCTTTAGGATATGCTCCGTTTCGATATTCGGATTCTGTGAATTAAAAGCTAATTGCTGGGCAGCCTGGATAGCTTCAGCGGCTTTTATGGTAAAATTTCCTAAGTTCATATATTAATTTGAAAGGTTTAATATTGACTAACCATAGACTCAAACAGCAATCCAAGAGCCAAAATTCAGAAACTATGTCATTAAAAATCAGGTTTTACTGTCTCAAATTCAGTCTTTTTATTGTTTCACTGCTAATCTTTCAGACCACAAATGCACAGAGAAAGGAAAAACCATTACTAACCAAATATAATTTCAGTGACCTGGATAAAATTCTGGAGGAGAAACAAAGCCTTATCGGGAAGGATTATGTGGTTCTGATCTGGAAAAAAGGTGATACCCTGCAGTACAAAAAAGAAGTGGGTGAATATAAAAGTAAAACGATAGCACCGATCGCAAGTTGCAGTAAGTGGCTAACCGCTGCCTTAGTAATGCAGTTTGTGGATGAAGGAAAGATATCTCTTGATGACCCTGTGGTGAGATACGTCCCTGTTTTTGAAAAATACATGAAGAAATATATCACCATTCGCCATTGTCTTTCACATATGACCGGTATTGACGATGATGAAAAATTTTTAAAGAAAATACTACAAAGAAAAAAGTTTGAGTCGCTTGACCAGGAAGTGGAATCATTTGCAGCAAGGGAAATTAGAGCTAATGCCGGTACTGATTTCTGGTATGGAAATATTGGATTAAATATCGCTGCAAAAGTGTTGGAAGTTGTAAGCAAAAGAAAGTTTGATGTATTGATAAAGCAAAAACTATTTACACCTCTTGGCATGCGGCAAACAACATTTACTGAACTGGATGGAGGCCTTTATAATCCTTCAGGTGGCGCCAGGTCAACTGCTGAAGACTATATGAAATTTATGGTGATGCTGATGAATAAAGGAAAATATAATGGCAAACAAGTACTCAGTGAAGGATCTGTTGATGAAATGCTGAAAATACAAACCGCTAATGTGCCGAAACGCTATGTACCAAAATCGGCTGAAGGTTTTAATTATGCGCTTGGTAGTTGGGTAGTGGAAGAAAACGATGGTCATGCAACAACACTTGCCAGCCCGGGTTTATTTGGCACATGGCCAATGATCGATTTCTGTCGTGGTTATGCTTATATTCTTTTTGTAAAAAATTATTTGGGTGATGAAAGAGCTAGTGCACATTTGCAGATAAAGCAGGTGATAGATGAGCAGATAAAGGATGAGTGCAATTAAACGATCATTCTGTTCGCAAATTCATTACTGGGTTTCCAATTGCCGCCCTTATTGCCTGGAAGGTTACTGTTATCAACGTGATCAGTATCACCGCAACCCCTGCTAATAAAATCATCCACCAACTGAAATTAATTCGGTATGCAAAACTTTCCAGCCATTGAACTGAAAAATACCAGGCGATCGGTGAAGCAATGAATAAGCCAATAACTGCAAGCAGAACAAAATCTTTGCTAAGCATTGCTGCAATATTTATAGTAGTCGCTCCCAAAATTTTTCGAATGCTTATTTCTCTTGTTCTTCTTTCTGCAGTGAAAAACGCCAAGCCAAAAAGTCCAATGCAGGAAATAAAAATGGTAACTGCCGTCGCAACATTTACAA
>DATDCP010000034.1:0-2064 GCA_036524255.1 Chitinophagaceae bacterium | reverse complement strand
GAATGAACGACGATTGTTGTTGCCACCACTTCTTTCTTCACGTGGTTTTGCAACACTTACTTTAATAGCACGACCATCAACGGTAGCGCCATCTAATTCAGCAATTGCTTTTTGAGCAGCTGCATCATCAGACATTTCAACAAAGCCAAAACCGCGGCTGCGGCCTGTTTCTTTGTCGTTAATAACTTTAGCTGATGTTACTTCTCCGTAATCAGCAAAATAACTTTTTAAGTCTTCATCTTGTACGTTGAAGCTTAAGTTTGAAACATAAATGTTCATTTACTTTTGAAATTTAAATTAATAATGATCTGAGAAACGAGTACTGGAAAGAAGACTAACTATTTAGCAGATTAACGCTTAGCAGAAAAAATCATTTACTTACCAAAAACTAGAACTCAAATTTGAAACACAAAGGTAATGGTTATTGACTGAATGATCTTTTTTATTTTCATTGGCATCGTTAAGTTTATAATAATTTTCATTTCATATTTCAAAATAAATATGTAGCTTTTAGCCCATTTTGTAAACCAAAACAAAACATTATGAAACGAATCACCATCACATCAATTATGCTTATTGCTGTAGCCGTAATCACCACGCAATGTACAGATGCAAAAAAAGAAGAAACTAGTGAAGTAAAACCAACGGTTGCCCAATTTGGTGGCTTTGACAGCCAGGTAAAATGGGGTGAACGTCTTGTATTCATTGGTGGATGCCATGATTGTCATACACCTAAAAAAATGGGACCTAACGGGCCAGAGAATGACATGAGCCTGATGCTTTCAGGTCATCCCGCACAAATGCCTCCTGCCGACTATGATTCGAAAGATGCAGCTAAAAAAGGTTTGATAGTTACAAGCACATTTACTGCCTGGACCGGACCATGGGGAACAACTTATGCAGCGAATCTTACTTCAGACTCTACAGGTATCGGCAGCTGGAAGGAAGAGCAGTTTCTGAAATGCCTGCATGAGAAGAAATGGATGGGACTTGAAAACACAAGGCCACTTATGCCGCCCATGTCCATGATGCCTGCAACCGAAATGACTGATGATGAACTGAAGGCAATTTTTGCTTACCTAAAAACAACACCTCCCATTAAAAATGTTATTCCGGAGGCAATGTTGTTACCACCGCCACCACCAGCTAAATAAATTTTCTTGATAAATTAATTTTAAAACCCTGCAGAATGATCGCAGGGTTTTTATTTTGCAGGGCTCTGATCAATATCCCAATTATCTGTGCGGAAGGGGCAAAGCGGTAATCCTTCTTTGCTGAAAACATTTCCGATTATAGTATTGCCAAAAGCATAACGTACTTGCGCTGGTTCGGCAACATTATCATTCCATACAATTATTTTATCTTTTTCAATTTTGGCTTGAGCAGGAAACCATTGTTCTGTTTTCAGATCAAAAATCATGAATCCTTCGATCGTATTGTTATCCCTGAAACCTTTTGGAACGTTATCAAAACTAAGTGTGACCTTGTCTTTATTTCTTGTTTTGCTTTTATACATCGGGCTTTTATAAGCTATCCCTTTTTGTTTATAAGTTTCCGCCAATGCCCAATTAGCAAGCCGATAACCGACATCATGTTTATTTGATGGATGAATATTATTAATGTCATCTACAAGGTCCGTAACTACCACCATGCCTGTATTAGGAAAATTCATCGCTTTTGTTTGTGCTTCCTGTACTAAAGCTCCGACATTATTATTTCCATATTTGTAAGGAGCAATTTGTACATAATAAAATGGAAAATCTTTTTTCCACGCTTCACGCCATGATTTGATCATCGTAGTAAATAACTTGTAATAAATATCATTATTACCGACGTTACTTTCTCCCTGGTACCATATAGTACCTGCAATATTGAATTTGGTAATTGGGTCGATCATGGCATTATAACAAAGTCCATCGTGATTTGGCCACCAGCGAAAACCTTGAAGACGAGCTGCAGCTAAACGAAGTTCATCATCATTGTCAAAAATGGATTCGGGGGTCCATACTTCTGCCGGTGTGCCACTCCAGCTTGCATTGATCAATCCAACCGGTACATTCAGAT
>DATDCP010000033.1:0-2354 GCA_036524255.1 Chitinophagaceae bacterium | reverse complement strand
TGTAATCTTGCCTGGCTAACATTTGGTTTGAAAGCAATTTCATTCAACTTTATGGATCTGTCTTTATAAGAAAGATCAAATGATCGCATTGTAAGACTAAAGAGGCTGTCGGCAGTTAAAACATCCAGACCTTTCAGACCTGTGCTAAAATCAGCGAAATGATAAAAAGAAGTATCAATTGTTTGCTCCACATTGAGCGAATCAATGTTTAAGTTGAAGTCTTTAAAGGTCAAATATTTTAAAGCTCTCTTTTGTAAACTACCAGTAAATTCTCCAATAGTGATGTGAACATTTTTATATGATATTATATCTCTGCCTGGTTGTTGATCGATCAGGAGATCCCGGATCGAAAAATTCAATTTCTTAATATTGAATTCCCTTTCCTTTGCCCGGTTGTCAGTATGAAAAGAAGCATTAACAAGGTCAAATTCTTTAAGGACAAATGATTCGATAAATCGTTTATTGGTTTTTTTCGACTGGCTGACACTAGTATCTTTTAAAGGAAAGAAAACAGGTATTTTATCTTCGATCCTGAATTCAACTTCCGGTTCAATTATTTCAATTTTATCAAGTTTAAGAATGCTCGACTTTATTAAAGTAGAAAGCTGAACATTTTTAAGGATCATTTTATGCGTCTTGAGCCGAAGCGAACTATTGATATAGGGATAGTTGTTCAAAGAATCTTCCAACTGGTTCATCTCTACATTATATACACTGACGTTACCCGCCAATAAATTGACACTTAGTTTTTCAAATTTTAATTCATAAACATCTGAGATAATATTTGAATGGAAACTTTTGGTGAGTGCATTTGTAAGGAGCCGGTTTAAGTTATAGTATAAAAAAACAAGCCCTGCAATTAGTAGGAGAAAAAAGACAACTGTTATTCTGAGTATGATCCTTTTTACGCGGCCTTTTCTTTTCATTGTTTTAGTTTCTTGTTGCTCACTCGATCTTTGGTAGTCGAATATTAGCTCCTCCCTGTTTTAATTGGAGGGCTTCCACTTTTCCTGCAGCATTCCTGATAACAGTAAAAAAAGCATTTGGAACTTCACGAATAGAGAAATTGCTATTATCAGAGAAGAACATTTGAAAACCAGCTTGACGATTCTCTTGTATGCAAAGATCATCTCCGCAGAAAGAAATGGTCAGCGTATCTTTTTGTAAAAGAAAATCACCGAGGAATAGCTGCATCGTGTCTTTTGGAACAGCTACTGTCTTTCTATAAGTTGGCTTATAAAATCCCTTCCATCCATAAACAATGGCTACACTGCTAAGCAACTCATTGATCACCGAAAAATTTTCACCATTGATCATTATCACAACGCCATTTCCTCCCTGCATACTTCCATAAGAGTTACAAAGAAATGCTTCGTTGCCTCCGTTATGATTAAAATACGATTGTCCTTCCTTTTTTTCTATAAATACACCCAGCGCTGCATTGCTATCTATATAGGGCGTTAATCTTTTTTTCATCATAGATTGAGATAAAACTTTCTTTGATCTTCCTTCCAGCGCCAACTGGCATTCGATAATATATTTTGCAAGATCAGTAGGAGTGGTCCATAAACCTGCAGCTGCCTGCTCGGGATAGATATGATATTTGCCTGTTACCGGTTTGCCATTTCCATAATAGCCGGTTGCAAGATTGGATGTAGCAGTTGGTGGTTGTTGATAGCTGCTATTTGTCATGCCCAAAGGTTGCAATACATTTTTCTCCATCCAGTCTGCGTAGTTGCTGTTAGTGACATTAGTTAATATAAGTTGACTGATCGTTGTGCCTCCACCTGAATATTTAAATTTTGTACCGGGTTCAAATAAAGAACGAACAGCTTTGGAATTTGCAGGTCGCTTGCCATCCAGTATTTGTTGTACGGTTGGTAATGTATCTGTTTTTTTATAGCCCCTAAAGCCATGAATATCTAACCCGGCTGTATGGCTTAGCAGGTTATAGACAGATATTTTTTTATTTTTCGATAAACTATCATAAGGAAATTTCCAGCTCGTGAGATAATTGTTGATATCAGCTTCAGGATCCAGCTTCCCCATCTCTACTAATTTTAAAATGCCCATGCTGTTAATACTTTTACTGATAGAAGCAGCCTGGAAACGAGTATCGGTTGTTACTTTTCTATTTTCTTCTGTATCAGCCCAGCCATATCCTTTTGCCCATTCAATTTTATAATCACGGATCACGGCAATACTAAGTCCCGGTATCGCCAGTTCCTTCATTCGTTTTTCAATATTCAGTTTTGGGACAGTGTCACCAAAAATTACTGAGGGAGCTAATGAATTTTCAACTGCAGTTATCTTCTTTTGGATCGCCGGGTCAATGGTTTGGCTGGAAACTGTGA
>DATDCP010000032.1:0-9126 GCA_036524255.1 Chitinophagaceae bacterium | reverse complement strand
ATGTATTTTCGAAAAAGTTTTAATTATAAGGAGGTTTGGGTTTTTTTCTATCAACCCGATCATTGAATGGCTGTCTGGGTTGTCTAAAAACTCATTATACGCTTCATCGATCAGCACAACTGTTTTTTTAGAGGCTTCTTCACAAAATCTTTTTAATTCATCTGCTTTTACAATGGTACCAGTGGGATTTGCCGGGTTGCAGATATATACTAATTGCGTTTCGCTATTGATCGCTTTCATCATGGCCGGCAGATCATGTACTTTTTCTTTCGTAAGCGGTATTTCTATTACTTTGGTACCGATCTTTTTTGCTGTGTTTGGAAGTATTCCAAAAGTTATATCTACTGTAACAATATTTCCTTTGTTGAAATGACGAGCCAACATAGCTAGTCCCTCACCTGACCCTGCTGTTATTAATACCTGGTCATCGCCAACTTTATAGTAATCGCCAAGTGTTTTTTTTGCTGTTTGTAATGATGCAACATTAAAAGGATAGCGGTTGGTCTCACCCATCATGTCAAGAATAGCTTGTTTTGCTTTTGCAGAAATGCCATAGGGATTTTCATTTGAACCTAAATTGATCAGGCCATTTTCGATACCTGCTATTCTTTTGATGCCTTCCTCATTTCCCATTGATCTAAAAGAAATACCCAATCCCAATGTTGCAAATGATGTTTGTTTTAACCACTGACGGCGAGATGAATGAACTGACATGCTCAGAAGATTTTATTTGCAGAAAAGCTACATCAAATTTCACAGAGGGAAAAGAAATTTTATACAGAAGGTTGAAGTTTCTGTAAGTAACTTTATCATAGCATGAAACAGCAAAAATTAAAATTTGATCCATTGACTTCCGCCAACTGGAAACAGTTTGAAATTCTGATGGGAGAGAAGGGCGGTTGTGGTAATTGCTGGTGCATGTATTTTCGTTTGCCATACAAAGACTTCCAGGAAAATAAACCTGATGGAAATAAGAAAATGATCAAACAATTAGTGAATAAAGGGATGCCACAGGGATTGATCGCATCAATGAATGATGAACCTGTAGGCTGGATCGCATTGGCACCAAGAGAAGATTATATGAAGATCGAAAACTCAAGAGTCTTTAAAAGAATTGATGATAAACCGGTCTGGAGTATGACATGCTTTTTTATAAGAAAAGAGTTTCGTCACATGGGTTTGTCACAACAATTAATTAAAGGTGCTATCGATTTTGCAAAAAAGAAAAAAATAAAAACATTGGAAGCCTATCCAGCTATTCCTTATAGCGAAAAAGTTCCACACGCATTCTTATGGGTAGGTGTGCTGTCATCATTTATTAAAAATGGATTTAAGATCGTTAGGCAGAATAGTAAGAGCCGTGCAATGGTAAGAATAGAATTATAATTTTTAATCACTGGAATCTTCTCTTTTATCTTTTTTCAGTTTTAAAGAACGTTGAAACACAAAACAATGATGTTGTACGGGTAAGTTATGGCAACAATTTTGCGGTTTTCAGCGAGCTCAGGTTTTACCTTGATGCTCCTGGATTTTATTTTTTCATCTTTAAACTTACTTGTTATGGCAAATGAAAGATCTGTTCCAAAAGGATATCATACTTTAACGCCATCGCTTTCTTATAAAGGAACTGAAGAGGCAATTGCGTGGTATCAAAATGTTTTTGGTGCTAAGGAAAAGATGCGTATCGATGGGCCTGATAAAAAAATAATGCATGCTGAATTGACGATTGGTGATTCGAATTTCTTTTTAGCAGAACAAAATCCTCAGTATGGTAATAAAACGCCTCAATCGGTAAATGGTAACTCGATTACGTTGCACTTATATGTACCAGATGTGGATAATACGATCAAAAAAGCTGTTCAAAATGGAGCTACCTTATTGATGGCCCCTATGGATATGTTTTATGGTGACAGGATTGGGAATATTGAAGATCCATATGGATATAGTTGGGCAT
Source organism: Chitinophagaceae bacterium (assembly GCA_036524255.1). Classification (GTDB taxonomy): domain Bacteria; phylum Bacteroidota; class Bacteroidia; order Chitinophagales; family Chitinophagaceae; genus VBAS01. The sequence goes on along the minus strand of DATDCP010000032.1, from coordinate 7,172 downwards.
TGGCTACTCATATAAAGGATGTTTCGGAAAATGAAATGAAAAAAATGGCAGAGCAATTCAAGCCTGAACCTGCATAGGCGCCGATCACTTTTTTCCAAGTTCGATCACTTCACAATTCTTAATATCAGGACCATCGATCGCAAAACGAATGATGGTCCTGACTTTATGCCAACCTTGCTTGCCTGCAGCACCCGGATTTATATGCAGGCATTTTATTCTATCATCATAGATCACTTTCAGGATATGTGAATGACCACTTATGAATAGTTGCGGTTTATGAATTGATAATTCTTTTCTTGTTTCTGGATTATAATTAGGCGGCGAACCCCCGATATGCCTCATCATCACTTTTACTTGTTCACAATTAAAAACAAGTTGCTCCGGAAATTCATGTCGTATTTCCTGTTCATCAATATTTCCATAAACACCTTTCAGTATTTTACTTTTTTCTTTTAATGTTATCGCTACATCAGCTCCAAAGTCACCTGCATGCCATAATTCATCACAGTCTTTGAAATGTTCAAAAACTCTTTCATCAAGAAAGCCGTGTGTATCTGATATTAATCCAATTCTTGTCAAGCTAAAATGATTTACATTTGAGATAGCAAATTACGGTAAATGCCTTTTCATAGAAACTTCACCTACTGGATCGATAAACGCAAATGGAAATATATTTTCCTTGTAGCTACTTTAGAGTTGTCACGAAGATAATTGCTCAATAGAATTGTTATCGTACAAGAGTGCGACGCAAGCAAAGATTAATAGTAGTAATTTAGTCAGGGTCATAAATACCATTATCGAATTATCACATCATCAAATTGTCAAATTAACATGTCTCATTATTATAAACTCGGAAACATTCCTCATAAACGCCATACACAGTTTCGCAAGCCGGATGGGAAATTGTACAGCGAACAATTATTTTCTACCGAAGGATTCAGCGATGATTATTCATTGCTTTATCATTGTCATCCGCCGACACAAATAATAAAAACAGAACCACAGGTGGATGTAAGTCCGCAGGTAGCTGAAGAAAAAATGCTAAAGCACCGTTGCTTTGAAGGGTTTCATGTAAAACCCGGTGGTGAATTTTTGCAAAGCCGTGTGCCGGTGCTCGTGAATAATGATTGTCATATAGTATTGGCTGCGCCAACACAAGGCACCAAAGATTATTTTTATAAGAATACTGATGCTGATGAAATGATCTTTGTGCATGAAGGCAGCGGCAAGGTTCATTCACAATATGGAGAATTGCCATTTGGTTATGGTGATTATATTGTATTGCCGCGGGGAACTATCTATCAAATTGAATTCCATGATGAGAAGAATCGTTTGTTCATTGTTGAGTCATTTACGCCTTTACGTTTTCCAAAAAAATATATGAGTCGCTTTGGTCAATTGATGGAGCATTCACCATATTGCGAAAGAGATATTCGTCCGCCGCAGGATCTGAAAACCTATGATCTGAAAGGTGATTATCTTATAAAAGCGAAGAAGCGTGGAATGATGTATGGTTTGCATTATGGCACACATCCTTTTGATGTCATCGGTTGGGATGGTTGTTGCTATCCTTATATTTTTTCCATTCATGACTTTGAACCGATCACCGGTCGTGTGCATCAGCCGCCGCCTGTACACCAAACCTTCGAGACAAATGCATTTGTTGTTTGCTCTTTCGTACCAAGACTTTTCGATTATCATCCGCAGGCGGTTCCTGCACCGTACAATCACAGCAATATTGATAGTGATGAAGTGATCTATTATGTTGATGGAGATTTTATGAGTCGCAAGAATGTAACAAAAGGAATGATCACACTGCATCCTGCCGGTATCCCACATGGTCCGCATCCGGGAGCAGTGGAAAAAAGTATTGGTGCAAAAGAAACAAAAGAACTTGCTGTGATGGTTGATACATTTCGACCGTTGATGCTTACTAAGCAGGCACTTGATATTGAGAATACGAATTATATTATGAGTTGGGCGGAGTAAGGTTCAAGTTGTAAGTCTTAAGTAATAAGTTTTAAGATGTCATGCTGAGAGATCGAAGCATAACATCTTTTTTATTTTGTAACCGGTTTTAAATTCTTTTCTTTTAGCGATTGCCATTCATAACAAATTGCTATTACTCGTAACTAAAGCTGTGTAGTTTTAGATCAAATGATACAGTTTGTTTTTTTATTTTCTTTCTTCATTGCGGGATTAACTGCAACAGCCCAGAGCTATCAGAAAAATTTCGGCGGTGACAAATTTGACCGTGCACTTTTCATTGATCATACAAGTGACGGCGGCTATATTGTTTGCGGTTACAGCAGCAGTTTTAGCAACAGCAACGATGTCTATCTTGTCAAATTGAATAAAGCAGGGGATGTTCAATGGCAAAAAACTTTTGGGGGCAGCAGGACAGATATTGGCTGGGGTGTATATGAGTTGAAAGACAAAACATATTTATTGTTTGGTGCTATTGGGATTGACAGCGCCAATGATGATATATTTATAACCCGCCTTGATGCAAATGGAAATAGGATCTGGGAAAAGACTTATGGTAATGAGAAATATGAACGCTGTACACAAATGTTGCCGGCTTCAGATGGGAATTTCTTACTCATAGGTCAACGAAATGTCGGGCCTGGTAAAAATATTGATAGTTATATTTTAAAGATCGACGGAAAAGGAAATTTGCTTTGGGAAAAATGTTTTGGAGGCAGTTTTCCTGAGCGAACCTATTATGGAGGAGAGACGCCAAACGGAGATTTCCTGATCTCGGGATCAATACTACCTTATGAAACTTCTAAGGCAGACATTTTTTTACTCAGGATAAATAAAAACGGAGAACTGGTTTGGGAAAAAACGATCGGTGAAGAAAAAGTGCATGATATCATACATAGCTTTTGCAAAAACAAAGACAATAAAACATATACACTCACCGGTTATTCCGAAACTGCAAAAGAAGGATTTCATGAAGGATTGTTCATGCAGATAGATGAGAATGGCAATTTGCTAAAAAAACAAACCTTTGATACAGGCGAAGACATGCGATTGATGCATTCAGAGGAAACACCTGATGGAAGTTTTATCGTTGCTGGCTATACAAGGAAGGATATTACTAAAGATATCAATGATGCAATCCTTTTGAAATTTAATAAAGATGGGAAAGCTGAATGGATAAAAAAATTCGGTCAACCGGATAAGGATGACCAGGGTTATTGGATCGTTGTGAATAAAGACGGTACTTATACATTTGTCGGATATACTCACAGTTATGGTACTAATGGTGATGTCTGGATGATCAGGACCAATGCGAAAGGAGAATAATGTTTGTCTTAGTGGTTGACTGAAAAATATTTTACTCCTACTTTTTTACATGAGCTTTATATGTCCCGCTTGGTTGTGTTGAGGTAAGACCAACTGGTTTGTTTCCATCCATTTCAAATTGGATCTTGTAGCCCGACATTCCTTTTATGGTAAAAACATTGGTTGACTGAGGCACTAATTCATAATCTCCCTGGCCGGGTGCATATATCCAAAGAGCATCACTTTTTATTGAAGTGGTAGCAGTAAGTGAAATACTCTCGAATTCAAAAGCGCCAACATATTTTTCCAATTCTTTTGCAGTAAGTGTAAATGTTGCTTTGCCTTCTAACCGATCCAGTTTATTCTTGGTTTCTTCACTCTTGGTTATCGTATACGCTTTTTTGTAATTAGTAATAGCAGCAGCAGTATCTTTTTTTGCCATTAATGCATCTGCATAAGAGTCGTATACATTACCGCTTTGTGGGTAATTCTCCACATTCATTTCAAATAGCGCTGCTGCTTTATCCACGTTCTTTTGAGAAAGCATAAAGTAACCAAGGTCATTTATCTGCATTTCCGGGGGAGAAACTTTAAACCCAAATTCCTTTGATACATTTTGATAGTGCTTTTTCATTCGCTGCACTACTTCGGTGCTTGGGCTCGAAAAATCTGAGGGCAAAAATTTAAAACGGTACCAACTAAAAATAAACCGCAGCCCATCATATTCACTTATCAGTGGAACTGAACCATGATCATCATCTCCATAATACTTACTTGCATACTTCAATCCGTTTTGTGAATTGGCTTTTATAAATTTATCCATTGCAAAAATAGAACGGATATGTCTTGTGTCATTGGTTGTATCTTTTTTCATTTTCTCCACTGTCATTCCTTCCGCCATAGTATTGGCAATTCCGACATACAAGCTTGTACCATTATATCTTTGTGCCGCAAGTTTTTTTTGCGTGGCTTTTAAGAACTGTTCTTTATCATACCACATGCTTGGATCAATTGCTATATAGGCATTGAACAGTTTGGTATGATTGGTAATAATATTCATTACTGTCAACCCGCCAAATGAGTGACCTATTAATACTCTGAAAGGTTGTGTTGGATATAGTGAATCAATATGGGGCATTAATTCCTTTTGCATGAAAACTGTAAAATTTTCGCCACCGCCGGTGTTTTTTGTAGAATTACTATCCATCATGGGTGGATCGCTTACGATATGTGTTGGCGTTAGGTCTCTTGTTCTGTCTGTGTTTGGAATACCAACAATGATCATTTCCGGAACGATGGTATTGCCATTTACCTGGCTTAGCTGCTGTATCATACCTACTACTGATTCAAAATGGCCATCACCATCGAGCAAGTAAACAACAGGATAACGCTGTCCGGGATTTTGCATTCCCGGTTTCATATTTGGCGTGTACACCCAAACCTTTCTTTGCTCTTTAAGAATAGTTGAATACACACTATCAACTTTTCCAATTACAATTTTATTATCTATTTGTGCACGACTGCCCAATGAAATAATTATGATCAGGATAAATGCAATATTATTTTTCATATCGAATCATTAAATGTTGGAGTTAAAGTCTTCTTGTCAAATGTATCTCAATTTTTATGCTTACAAAACAAATGGCCATCCGAACAGATGGCCATTTAAGATCATATATAAAATATTAAATCAATCTCCATTCCAGAATATGCCGATATTATAATAAACGTGTTTCAGTTCGTCAATTTTTAAGGATTCGTTCTTGTTTGTGGCATAACTGAAACCAACATTGGCGTGGAGGCCGAAGTAATTACTAAATCTATATAACAAGCCTGCTTCAGGCCGGGCTACAAAACCCCAATTATCTTCTTCAGTAACAAAGATGTTATAATAAGCACTTTGCTCGCTGTATTGTGCACCAAGACCAATACCTGCATAAGGCTTCATCTTATCACCGCCTTTAAAATAATAATGGGCATTTAGATACATTGGCAATGTATATACCTGGTGAACGAAATCTGTATAGATTTGTCTGGAGCCATCAGGTTTGTCATAAACCTTGGGTGGAATATATTGCTCAAATGAATTCCAACTAAATCCAATACCTACACTCATTTGAGGTTTAATAAATCTGCGATACTCAAGATTCCCACCGGCCAGGGATGTCTCTTTAAGATAATTTGTACTTAATGGTGTGGCGATTTGCCAATTAAATGTTGCAAAATTATCAAGGCGCCAGGCTGTTTGTGCATTTGTTGAACCAATACAAGCAGCGCTAATAAATATCAGTATGATTAATTTTTTCATGTTTTAGCGTTTTACTTTGTGAGGTAAGTGGATTGAGTGAAAGCCTGGTTGATCGCTGTTGTTGTGAGATCAGCATTCGTTTGATTGTTCGTAGTACTGAAGACCCCAAACATTGTAGCGCCCCAAAGAGCCCGTAGGTTATGATTGGCTCCCTGGTTTTTAATATCGAAAAGGTAAAGAGCTGAAGTGCCGATCGTGTATGTGTAAGTTGTGCACCAGGGATAATAATATCCACCACAATAATAACAGCCCCAATACCAGGGCGGGTAATAACCATACCATCCATCCCACCAACCACCGCAAACTGCCGTGCGGGTAATGTCTTTAATAACGGTGAGTCTCAGCCCAAGATCAGGAAGGCCCTGAGCACGGGATTTAAATGTGTACCCTCTGCTAGTCATATTGGTTTTAACTGCATTCACCATCTGCAGAGCCATGGGGCCGGTCAAGATACTGTCAGTGGAAGCAGAGGCAACAATACTTACCGTGTCAGAAATAAAGAAAGTAGCATAAGAGGAAAAGTCTGCTGAAAGGTCCCTGTCAGTTGCGACAACCTGTTCAAGTTTGAGATCTTCAGTATCGGGCTCTTTTCGGCAAGAAAATAATACCGATACAAATAGGATAACCAGGAAGGTCTTTAGTTTCATACGATTTTAATTAAGGTTTATGATTTAATGTTTGTTCTTAGGCAATGAAGGTAATTTAAACGCTGCAAAAAATTTTGAACGCAACAAAAAAAAGTGGCAAACTCCTGTCGTTTTGGATACTTGGGATTGAATGCGTATAAGTGGTATTAAAGGGCAGCAGTCTTGCAGATATTAAATATCAATTATTGGCTATGGGTGGCTTTGCCGTAGCGTTTAATGGCTGGGCAATTAACATCTATCACAAAAGAAGTTGAGAAAAATCCTTTTCCGGGTATCCAAACTTTTTTATATTCGGATACTAAAATCTTGCATATGGTAAAACTTGGTCAATTGCAGCGTGGCGATATTGTAATGGTAAATGATGAGGGCCTGATGCGTGAAGGAACTGTTGTGCAAACTAATGGCGAAGAGCACATGGCACTTATAGATAATGGTATCCAGGAATTCTGGTATGCCCCGCAGGACATTTTCCCTGTAGCCCTCGATGAATCTCAATTAATAAAATTTGGATTTGAGAAGGAGCCACTGGATGGAAACGCCACCAAATATAAAAAAGGGGTCTTTAGGCTGGTTACCCCAACATCCGGCGATTTTTCCAAACTGGACATGTGGTATCGGGAAGATAACCGCCATTTCCATGTACCGATTGCTGTTCATGAGCTTCAAAATCTCCATTCCCAAATGACCAAAGTGCCTTTAGAACGGCCATGAGAGGTTGATTTCAAGGTATTTCAGCCTAATATAATTTGCTTTTAAAGTAGCCGGGAAAAAAAATCCCGGTTTTTTTATTTTTAAGATTGATACTCTTATCTTTGCGCTCCCAAAAAAACTATGTCAAAACAAGCCCTGATCAAGCAAGACGGTACCATTATCGAGGCACTTTCAAATGCTATGTTCAAGGTAAAGCTGGAAAATGGGCATGAGAT
>DATDCP010000031.1:0-9059 GCA_036524255.1 Chitinophagaceae bacterium | reverse complement strand
AGTCTTCCATCTCAAAAGATGCTTTTACTTCATTATTCAGTGCGATCACAACAGAAGATGAATCTGTGCATACTCCGTTGCTCACAAACAATTTCACATTGTTTGTACTTGATGCCGAAGCTATAATAGATGTGTTTGGAGTAAGTACTGCTGGAAAATTGTTGATGTACCATTTCCAATAGTTCACATCATGAGCTCCATCATGTGAAAAGAAAACGGTGTCTTTTAAACATCCATATAAAATGTTGGATTGAAAAGCTGCTGATACTGTATCAACTGTAATAAATGAAAGCGTTTGCAAAGGTGTTTCCTGTCCGCATTCATCTATTACTACATTACCGTCGCTTCCGGGTTTTAATGAAACAGTGTATGTTCCTTTTGTAGAAATGGGAGAAGAAAATTTTACAATAATATATTCTGTTTTGCCATCAATACAATTTCCGAATGCGCCAATTACATTAACAGGTGAAGGGCCGGATACAGAAAAGTCAGTTCCGTTTGAAGCAATAGTGCCGCAGCTTATTTTTTTTGGAAAATATATTTTTATTGAATCAGGTGCACAACCGGGCTTGCCAACACTATCGGCAAAAATTGGTTGTGGCTTGTTATAAGTAAATGAAACGAGTTCGCCTTGTGGAATAACATTATCACAATTATCACGTAGCGTATTATTATCACTACCGTTATTTATAACAAGACTATAATTACCATTAGCAAGCGGCGCAGCAAGCGTTAATGTTATTTCATCAAAGTCAAAACCAAAACCACAGGAATCAGGCGATGCCGAAATAATAGTTGTTGCAGCAGGAAGCAAACTGAATTCTGAACCGCTAGTAGTAAAGCTGGTACATTTCACTTTTTTATTCAGCTTCACGGTAATCTTTGTTCCGTCGCAATCAGGTTTTGCGTTACCTAAATGCGGAGTGCTTGGATCAGTGATAACCGCTGTGCCGCCACCAAAAGAAAGATCATATCCACTTTGACCATCTGTAAAATGACTGATCATTAATATGTATTCGTGACCGACAACAAGATTGGGCATAGCTGCGAACGTAGGAAAATTGGCTGCAGGGTCTGAACCACATTGTAACGCATTAACACCTGTTGCCGATGCCCCGGTTGGGCCGTAAGTACCCGCCCAGTTCCCGGTTACAACTAAAGTGTTGTTTGTAAAAATAGCATCAGGGCTGTGCCCGGTAATATCCCATAACTGCCAATCATAATCTTCATTTGCAGACAAAGGAGTTATCAGAAATCCCAATGTTCCGGATGCATAACAAGTGAATTTATAGAAATAAGGATTTTTATTTTGATAGCTTGATCCTGGTTGGGTAGAGTTTGAACAACCGGGAACAAATATGCTGACAGTTGCACAAATAGGAACAGAAGCCTGGTGAAAAACAGTAGTGCCACAAACAGGAAATGCGGTGGAAGGTGTTTGCCCTAAATTGGTACAAGTCTGACCAAAGCTGCTGATTGCCTGAAAAACAAGAACTAACAAAACCACAAAGTATTTCCGCAACAATTTTAAGGGCATAAAATGAGATAAATGTTTTCTTTACTGCACCTCAGACAATTACAACGGTTAAAACGTTGCCCCATCCATCAATCAGCGCAAACTCTATAACTTTTAGGATTATTGTTGCGTCCTGCAATTTTGCGGCAAAAATAGACCGATTGGATCAATTCAATTTGTAAAGTTTTCCCGGTAAAGTGGCAACTACCCCCTGCAATTCAAGGCTCAAAATAGCAACTGCCATTGAGCTGCTGCTTAAACCGCTTTTAAAATTCAGTTCATCAACATGCACCAGGTCTTTTTCTTTTAAAATATCAACGATTATCTTTTCATCTTTTGATAGCTCAATGAATAATTCTTTCTGACTCCTGACTCCCGACTTCTGACTTTTCTCTTCCCATCCCATCGCCTCGATCAGTTCTTCCGCCTTAGTAAACAGCATTGCTTTATTGTTCCGAATTAAAAAATTGCATCCTGCACTTTTATTATCGTTTACTCTTCCTGGTAATGCAAATACATCTTTATTGTACCCATTCGCTAATTCAGCAGTGATCATGCTGCCACCTTTTTCACCTGTTTCGATAACAATGGTTGCATCACTCATACCTGCAACAATTCTATTACGAGTTGGAAAATTGTGCTTATCGGGTTTTGTGTCACTACGGAATTCAGTAAGTAAACCGCCGCCGTGTTTCAGCATATCTTTTGCAAGATTGGAATGATCAGGTGGATAGATCTGGTCAAGGCCATGACCTAATACGCCAACTGTAGCCAAATTATTTTTAAAAGCTGTTTTATGTGCTATCGCATCAATGCCAAATGCCATGCCGCTTACAACAAGAATATTTTGCGATGAAAGTTCCTTTACTAATTTTTCTGTCTGTTGTTTACCATACTCTGTGTGATTTCTTGTTCCAATGATGGCAATAACTTTTGACGCATTCAGATCGGCATCGCCTTTGTAAAAAAGAAGGGTAGGAGAGTCATAACAATTAAGTAATCGTTGTGGGTAATTTTTATCAGTGAGGAAAAGTGGCTTGATCTTATACTTCTCAATAAATTTTATTTCTCCTTCTGCATTTGAAAAATTGTTGAATGCTTTGATCGCCTTTGCTCTTACTTCACCAATACCTTCGAGCTTTTCTAATAATTGTTGTTTTGCCTTAAAGATCTTTTCAGCAGAACCAAATTCCTGTGCAAGAATTTTTGCATGAACGCATCCAATATTGGGGACTTCTGTTAAAGCGAGTTGATATAAAAGTTCGGAGTGCAAGTTTTAAGTTATAGGTTTTAGGTTGTAAGTAATGGTATAGTTCAAATATACTTTGAACTTCGGATTTCACAATCAGTGATCATAACTTAGAACTTATGACTTACTACTTATAACTATTGGCTAATCACTTTCATCTCCGTTCTCCTGTTCAATGCTTTTCCTTCTTCGGTTTTATTATCGGCAACAGGTTGCGTTTCTCCAAAACCTTTAGCTGAAAGTCTTGTCGCTGGGATACCTTTTGAGATAAGGTAATTGACAACGGATTTTGCCCGGTTATTTGATAAAGTGAGATTATCGGCGGGTTTGCCTACATTATCAGTATGTCCGCCGATCTGGATCTTTACTGTAGGGTTATCATTCATTAATCGTACAACTACATCAAGTTCCGCTTCTGATTCTGATTTAAGGTCAAATTTATTTACATCAAAGAAGACATTCTTTAGTACAACAGATGCGTTGGCCTCTATCGGTTGCAAAGGAATATTTTTTTCATAAGTGGAGTCTGGTGAATGATCAGTCAGGAAAAAATTATCTGAATAAAATAAATAACCCTTCCTGTTTACATTGAACGCATAATCTTTTCCAACAGGGAGTGTGATCAAATAATTTCCTTTTTCATCTGTCTGCACTTTTGAGATCATTTGTTTTGTATTCAGGTCAATGAGCTCTACAGCAGATGGAAGACCCTTTGTTGTTTTTTTATCAAAGACTTGTCCTTTTACCCAAAGAGTTTTATTAGGACGAATATTTTCTGGTAATATAAAACTATAGATGTCTAAGCCACCTTTGCTATCAGAACGGTCACTGGCATAATAAGCCGTCTTTGCATCAGCCGCTATAAACAATGTTCCTTCTTTATATATTGTGTTAATAGGATAGCCAAGATTTTCAGGCATACTCCAGTCACCTTTCGGTCCCTTTCTTGCATAAAAGAGATCATCTTCACCATAGCCTAACAATCCAGCCGATGTAAAAAATAATGTTTGATTATCGGCATGAATAAAAGGACATGATTCATCAGCAGAAGTATTTATTTGCGGACCAAGATTTTCAGGTGCTGTCCATTCACCATTTATTTGTAAATGTGAAACATAAATATCACTGCCGCCATAGCCCCCCGTTCTTCTGCTTGCAAAATATAAGTCTCTCTTATCTGGTGAAAGACATGGTTGTGATTCCCATTGATCCGTATTTATTTTACCACCAAGATTAAGGCCCTCACTCCAGCCTTGTGGAGTATTAAATGAAATATAAATATCACAACTTCCCCAACCATCTTTTCTGTTACATGCAGTAAACACCAACCATTCTCCATCCTGTGAGATCATTTGTGCACCTTCATTCTGATCGGTATTTACATTGCCACCAAGCGGAGCCGCTTTTACCCAATCTTTACCATCCCATTTTGCAGAAAAAAAATCTTCATCAAAACCCCGAAGTCTTCTTGTAAAGAAAAATTCTTTACCATCAATTGTTAAACAAGGGAGGTATTCTGATTCTGCGCTATTGATCCTGTCACCGGCATTTTTTGGCGCAAACTCATAATTGCGTCCTGCATTCTTTTTTTCCTGGGCAATTGCAAATTCAAAACAACGCTTACGAAATTCTCCAGCCTTACGACTTGCTTCTCCCAATTTTGGGTTTGATAAATAATCATTGATTGTATTCAATGCTTTATCAAAATTTCCCATTCCGGCAAGATTAATGGAATATGGAAGTTTATAAACTTTAGTGGCGGCAGAATCTTTTCTCAACGCTTTTTGATAATACTCAACAGACAGGTCAGGTTTTCTCGTTTGACCGTAAACACCAGCAAGCGATAAATAGGCATCAACATAATTTGAGTCCAGGTAAATAGCTTGTAAAAAAGAACTAATGGCATCATCGTACCTGCCATCGGTAGCCTTTGTCAGTCCTTCATTATACATTTTGACTGCCCGCGGATTTATTTTCGCCAGATCTGAGACTTGCGCATTTAAAGAATTGGGTACAAAAAATTGGCAAAAAGAAAGGAGTATGATATAAAAAAAAGCTTTCATTGATATTGCTGGATTTCTATAACGAATCTAATACATTTTTATTCCCTATTCAGTAAATAAATGTTAAGAGGAAATGGAGTTGTTTTTGGTTGCATATTGCCTGCTTTTCTGAGGTCAAGGCACATTAATATACTTATGTATCTGCAGGCTCAGTTCCCATTGCGGATGAGCTTTAATATATTCTATGATCAACGGAGTTATCTCTGTGGATTTATCCCACTCAGGTTGCAAAAAAAGCTTACTTGTTGGAGAAGCTAATGCAGCATATTTTTCTGCCCAATCAAAATCACTTTTAGTAAAAACAACAATTTTTAATTCATTTGCCAATGGAACAATTCCTGGTAATGGAGCTTTGAATTTTTTTGGCGATAAACAGATCCAATCCCATGAACCGCTGAGCGGATGAGCTCCTGAAGTTTCGATATGAGTTTTTAAACCAGTTGCCTGCAATTCTTTTGTTAGCTCAGTAAGATCATGCATCAAAGGCTCGCCGCCTGTAATAACAACAATTTCAGCAGGAGTTTTTTTTACTTTCGATAATAAACTTTCGATTTTCAGTTTTGGATGTTTCTCTGCATCCCAACTATCTTTTACATCACACCAAACACAACCAACATCACAACCACCTAATCTTATAAAGTAGGCAGCTTTGCCCTGGTGAAAACCTTCACCTTGTAAAGTATAAAAATCTTCCATCACGGGAAGTGATGTATCAATTTCAGATTTTAGATTTACGATTTCGGATTTCATTTGAAATACAAAGGTACAATGCAGTTTTTGCTATTCATTAATTGGGCATGTGTGTTGAAAGTCTCCCCTTTGGGGAGATTTAGAGGGGCCTTTAATTCTTCATCTTACATGATCTGTAAGTATTATTGAGTAAAGCCGCGATCGTCATTGGTCCTACACCACCCGGTACAGGGGTTATCCATGAACACTTTGGAGCAACCTTATCATAATCTACATCTCCTCTTAACCTGAATCCGCTTTTTTTAGTTGCATCTGCAACACGGGTAATGCCAACATCAATAACAATGGCACCTTCTTTTACCCAATCTTCAGTTACAAAACCTGGTCTTCCTAATGCGGCAACAATTATATCTGCATTCCGACAGAGCTCCGCAATATTTCTTGTTTTTGAATGACAAAGGGTGACGGTGCAATTGCCTGGATTTTTATTTTCACTCAATAAAATACTCATTGGCCTTCCAACTATATTACTACGACCGATCACTACTGCATGCATTCCCGCCGTATCGATCTTATAATGTTCCAGCATAAGCATAATACCGTGAGGTGTAGCAGAAATAAAAGTTGGTAAACCCTGAACCATTTTTCCAACACTTGAAGGATGAAAGCCATCTACATCTTTGTCTGGATTGATCGTATTGATCACCTGTTCATCTGAAATATGTTTGGGCAAAGGAAGCTGAACAAGAATTCCATCAACATCAGGATCCTGATTTAGTTCTTCTATCTGCTCCAGCAATTTATTTTCGGAAGTATCAGCATCAAATCTTATAAGCGTTGATTTGAAGCCGACTTCCTCACACGATTTTACTTTTGAAGCAACATAGGTTTCGCTGGCTCCATCATTGCCAACTAAGATTGCTGCAAGATGCGGAACTTTTTTTCCTTCGGCGAAGAGCTGCGCTACATTTATTTTCAATTGATCTTTTACAGCCTGTGATACCTTCTTACCATCTAAAATTTGCATGGCGCAAAGGTAGTTTTGGGAGCTATGCAGCCCAAACTGAAGTGAGTAATTATTTTGACAGAAAACATCCGGATTTTTTAACTTAAGGTAAAATTAACTGCTTGAGCAAACCTTTCCTTATCCTCGTATTTCTTTCCATCCATTTTGTTAAAAATGGGCAAACAGTTCGTCGTCCTGTTGCTGCCGTTTATACTGGTCTCGGGGCATATAGTGTAAACCATGTTGATGTTTTTTCATTTACCAATAACCAGGCTTCGTTAGCTCAAATGAAAAATGCCTCAGCCGGAGTTTACGGCGAAAGAAGATTTATGCTAAATGAATTGAGTCTCTATCAGTTTGCAATCGCAGTGCCAACCAACTCTGGAAATTTTGGTGTTAAAGCTGGTTATTTTGGATTTAGTGATTACAATGAATCGCAAATGGGTCTTGCCTATGCAAGAAAGCTTGGAAGCAAAGTTGATGTTGGTGTTCAATTTAATTTTAATGGTATCCAGGCAAGTGGTTATGGTAATTCATCTGCTATTAACTTTGAGATCGGAACTGTTTTTCATTTAACTGATAAGTTATACGCAGGTGTACATGCATACAATCCTGTCGGAGGAAAATTTGGAAAAAATGCAGAAGAGAAATTAGCATCGATATATACTGTTGGTTTAGGTTATGAAGCTTCAGATAAATTTTTTGTATGCGCAGAAATAGAAAAAGAAGAGAACCAAACCGTAAATGTAAACGCAGGCATGCAGTATAAGTTTTTACCACAGTTCATGGTAAGGGCTGGTATTGGCACCAATACTTCCAATTTATATGGAGGGGCAAGTTTGGTTTTAAAATCTTTTCGTCTTGATGTCGTGGCGAGTTATCATCCGCAACTTGGTGTAACTCCGGGTTTACTTCTCATTTATGATCTTAAGAAGAAAGAAAATTGAAAAAGGTTTTTTTCATATTACTAATTATTCACGTCTCATTACTCACCAGTTTAGCGCAGGAATCTCCCGTATCTACGATCGAACAACAATTAGAAAATCTCACTGATGTTGACCAGGCAGAAACCGAAGACGACAGTTACCATCAGCAATGGGAAAGATTTAGAAGAAACCCTCTTAATTTAAATACTGCTGATGAAAATGATCTGCGTGAGTTGAAAATTATTTCAGGGTTACAGATAGCAAATCTGATTTCATACAGAAAATTGGTTGGGAAATTCATTAGTGTTTATGAACTGCAAGCTGTTCCAACATGGGATGTTCAAATCATAAAAAAACTTTTACCTTTTATTACAGTTGCTGAACCACTAGACATTACTGATGTTTTTAAAACAAGATTCAAAGTCGGAGAACACAATTTGTCAATTCGGTATGGTGAAGTGCTGGAAAAATCAGCTGGGTTTGAAAAAACAAGTTCGGGAACAAAATATCTTGGCACTCCTCCAAAACTTTTTTTACGTTATCGATACCAGCATAAAAATTTATTGCAATTTGGAGTAGTGGGAGACAAGGATGCAGGGGAACAATTTTTTAAAGGAGCTCAGAAATATGGATTTGATTTTTATTCTTTTCATTTTTTTGCCAGGAAAATAGGATCAATACAAGCATTAGCATTGGGAGATTTTACCGTGAATATGGGACAAGGATTGATTCAATGGCAAAGTCTTGCGTTTAGAAAAAGTGTGGATATACTGGGAATAAAAAGACAATCACCAGTTCTTCGTCCTTATAATTCAGCAGGTGAATTTAGTTTTCATCGTGGCGCTGGGGTCACTTTGCAAAAAGGAAAGGTTGAGGCAACTGCTTTTGTATCCTACAGAAAGCTCAGTGCAAATTTTGTAGCTGATACCGTAAGCAATGAAGAGTATATTACATCTTTTCTTAATTCCGGGTATCATCGCACCGAGGATGAAATTGAAGGCAGGCATAAACTAGGCCAACTTGCTCTTGGCGGAAACGTAAAATATAAAAGCAGTAATTGGCACATCGGGTTTAATGCTATCAATTTTAATTTCTCTTCTCCTGTAGTAAAAAGGCAGGAGCCATATAATCTTTATGCCATAAGTGGCAAATATTGGAGTAACTATAGCATTGATTATAGTTATACTCATCGGAACCTTCATTTTTTTGGAGAAGCCGCGGTTGATAAAAATTTCAATAAAGCATTCCTAAATGGCTTATTAATAAGTGTAGATCCACGAGTTGATATTTCATTTCTCCATCGCAATATAGATCCGCAATATCAATCCAATAATGGAAATGCATTTACTGAAAATACATATCCTACAAATGAGAATGGATTTTATGCAGGGATCAGCATACGACCTGTTTCAGCATGGCGCTTTGATGGATATATTGATGTGTTTAAATTTCCCTGGTTAAAATATTTGGTTGATGCACCAAGCCAGGGAAATGATCTTTTAGCACAAATAACTTATACTCCGAATAAGCAACTTGAAGTATATACAAGGTATCGCAGTGAAACAAAGCAAGGTAACCAGCCTGATAATAATACCGCGATGAATTATAT
>DATDCP010000030.1:0-7630 GCA_036524255.1 Chitinophagaceae bacterium | reverse complement strand
GCGGAACATTATAACGATTCGCCTGGCGCCATACAGTTTCAGACTGTGGCTCCACGCCATCTACAGCAGAAAACAATGCGATCAAGCCATCCAGTACTCTCATTGAACGTTCTACTTCTACAGTAAAGTCAACGTGACCCGGAGTATCGATAATATTAAAAGAATATTTTTTTGTATTGGCGTCTACCTTTCCTTTCACAGTAGGAAAATTCCACTGACAGCTAACCGCTGCTGAAGTAATGGTAATACCTCTTTCCTTTTCTTGTTCCATCCAGTCCGTGGTTGCTGCACCATCATGCACTTCACCAATTTTATGGATCATACCAGTATAACGAAGTATACGTTCTGTAGTAGTGGTTTTACCGGCATCAATATGTGCGGCAATACCGAAGTTTCTTTGAAATTTTAAGTCTGCCATGTGATTTTTTCCTTTATAATTTGGAGGCGCAAAGGTATGGATAAAAAGCAATCAGTCAAGCATCGAGAACCGGGAAGTTTTCCAGATTGTTTTCCTTAGAATCAACAACTTAAATTCAATTTGTAAACATCTTTAAAAAAGAAAAGCCACCCGGTTGGATGGCTTTTATATCAATCAATTTTCTCACTTATATTTTAAAGTGGGCAAATGCCTTATTAGCCTCTGCCATGCGGTGCGTATCTTCTTTCTTTTTGAAAGCTGATCCTTCACCTTTTGCTGCTGATACGATCTCAGCCGCAAGCTTATCTGACATGCTGCGACCGTTTCTTTCACGGCTGTAGCGTATTAGCCATTTCATGCTTAACGAGATCTTTCTGTCAGTACGAACTTCTGTTGGGATCTGGAAAGTTGCGCCACCAATACGACGGCTGCGAACCTCTACAGATGGTGTAATGTTTGCCAACGCTTTTTTCCATACATCATAACCTTCTTCTCCTGTTTGCTTTGCTACTTTAGCTAAGGCATCATAAAAAGTGTTAAATGAAGTACTTTTCTTTCCGCTCCACATGATATTGTTTACAAAACGAGTAACCAATTTATCATTGAATTTTGGATCTGGAGCTAAGGGTAATTTTTTTGCTTGGGCTTTACGCATGTCAGAATATTACTTTATAGTTTTATTTTCTTTTGTCACCCTGAGTGAAACGAAGGGTTATTTTTTTGCTTTTTCTCTTTTTGTACCGTATTTAGAACGGCTCTTTTTGCGGTCTTTTACACCGGCTGTGTCCAATGAACCACGAACAATGTGATAACGAACACCTGGTAGATCCTTAACACGACCTCCACGGATCAACACAATAGAGTGCTCCTGGAGATTATGTCCTTCACCTGGGATATAAGCAATCACCTCGACTTTATTTGTTAAACGAACTTTCGCAACTTTTCTAAGAGCGGAGTTTGGCTTTTTAGGTGTAGTTGTGTAAACCCTTGTACAAACACCGCGGCGCTGTGGGCAGCTATCCAAAGCTCTTGATTTGCTTTTGGCTTTGATGATTTCTCTTCCTTTGCGAACTAACTGTTGAATTGTAGGCATTACTGGAACCTTTTAAATTGCTCCGGGGTTTATTTCCCGAAGGGGGGCAAAGGTAATGGCCAATGGGGTAAAAACCAAAAAACAAATATCAAATTCTAAAGTTTTTAAAGCCTTCGGGAAAATGATAAATCCCAACCACTTTTTCAGCAATTGGGATCTGTATTTTTTATTTGTCGTTGAAGATCAAATCTTCCACATCCAATTATACTTATCCTCCCGAAGCCCCTCCCTGATCTCAGACATTGTGGTTTTGATCACAGGAGCAGCTTTCCATTTTTCCACATCAAAATTCATTACAAAATCTTTGTATTTGAGCTCCTTGATGGGAGAAATTGTGGCAGCAGTACCCGCTCCAAATGCCTCAACTTGTACACCTGATTTATAAGCATCAATGATCTCATGAATGCTAATGGGTCTTTCCTCTACTTTATAGCCCATTTCTTTTAGCAGGGTAATTACACTTGCTCTTGTCACACCGTCCAGTATTGTTCCGCTTTTCAAGTCTGGAGTCATTGCTTTGTCGCCAATCACAAAAAAAACATTCATGGTTCCACATTCCTGAACATATTTATGTTCTATTGCATCCATCCATAATACCTGGTCATATCCTTGTTTTTTAGCCTGAGCAGTTGGATACATAGCTGCTGCATAGTTGCCCGAAGTTTTTGCATAACCTACCCCACCTTCCACTGCTCTTACATATTTTTCTTCAACATAGATTCGCATAGGAGCAGCGTAATAAGGACCTGTGGGGCTAAGAATAATAAAAAATTTATAGTTCTCAGAGGGCCTTACACCAATAATTTCATCGGATGAAAACATTACTGGTCTTATATAAAGTGAATGGTCATGTTTTTGAGGGATCCAGTTTTTATCGATATTGATCAATTTTCTCATTCCTTCCATGAACAATTCCTCTGGCACAGTTGGCATTTGCATTCTCTCAGCAGAGATATTAAAACGTTTAAAATTATCATGTGGTCTGAAAATAAATGCTTCACCATTTTGATCTTTATAAGCTTTTATACCCTCAAAAATCGCCTGGCCATAATGAAAGACTGCAGCCGATGGGCTCATTAAAAATGGTTGATATGGTTTTATTTCAATGTTTTTCCATTCACCTTCTTCAAAATCTGCTTCAAGCATATGATCAGTGAAGTAGTGACCAAAAGGCATATTTTCAAGATTTATATCCTGTAACTTACTTCTTCCTGCTTTGGTAATGTTTATATCCATACTTGCAATCATAAATGTTTACATTTGAAGCACAAAGAAACAAAAAAAACTAACACCTATTTGTAGACTTTTCATGAGCCTCAATTCCATTAAGTTTGAACCAGCCGATATTGCCTTACTTTTTAAAAATTCATTGGTAGAGATCAATGCGGAGCAGCAAGTATTAAAGCAAACAAAGATCGAAATTGAACAGCTCACTACCGGGTTTAAATATCTTGGAGAAAATAAAAAGAAAACCCTCGTTGTGGCTCGCAATGCAGACGCTGTTCATATACCTGACAAGCAATTATCGTTTCTCACAAAATTGTTGGCAGCATGTAATTTGAATCTTGCTGATGTAGCTGTCTTTAATTTTCAAGATCACAATTCATCTGAATTCAATGAAATTTTAAATTTCTTTAAACCTAAAGTTGTTTTATTATTTGATTTAGAGCCCGGCGAGTTTGGTTTGCCAATGATATTCCCTCAATTCCAGGTACAAGGTTATAAAGATTCAGTATTTGTTTCATCACCGTCACTAGATGTTATTGAACCAGATAAATCATTAAAAGGAAAATTATGGGTTTGTCTTAAAAAGATATTTAACCTATGAGATTAATTTTTGCCAGCAATAACCAACATAAGATCGAAGAATTGAAAGCATTTGTAGGAAAGGAAATAGAGATCGTTTCGCTAAAAGATGCAGGTATTGACATTGATATTCCAGAGCCGCATGATACACTTGAAGAAAATGCTTCTGAAAAATCATGGACAATTTATAAGCTTACAGGCAGTGATTGTTTTAGTGAAGACACAGGTTTGGAAATAGAAGCATTAAATGGTGAACCAGGTGTAAAAAGTGCCCGATATGCCGGCGAAGCAAGATCATTCAAAGACAATATTGAAAAGGTTTTAAATAAATTATCTGCTGAAACAAATAGAAATGCCCGCTTCAGAGCCGTTATTTCACTAATTGTTGATGGCAATGAAACTCAATTTGAGGGCATTTGTAATGGGAAAATAATTGACACCCCACAGGGGACAGAAGGATTCGGTTATGATCCGATCTTTATTCCTGATGGCAGCAATCGAAGTTTTGCTGAAATGTCGATCGAAGAAAAGAACCGTTTTAACCATAGAACAAAGGCTGCGGCTAAATTGGTCGCATATTTGCAAAACATGAAAACAAACTCCACAAATTGAGCCCAGCAAGCAACCATAATATCACCGAAATCGACTTAATCCAGGGATGTATAAATGGCGAGAGGAGAATGCAGGAGGAACTGTATAACCGGTTTAGTTCGAAAATGTATGCAGTTTGTCTCCGGTACGCAGGAAATGGCGATGATGCACAGGATGTACTCCAGGATGGTTTTGTAAAAATATATAAGAACTTAAGCCGGTTCCGCGGTGAAGGTTCATTTGAAGGTTGGATCCGACGAATCTTTGTAAACACAGCAATTGAGCATCTGCGCCGCAAAACTTACCTCAAACCAATAGCAGAAAAAGAAGAGAACACAATAGCATATAAAGAAAAGACAGCTCTTGACAGGTTAGGCGAAAAAGACATTTTGAATTTGATAAGAGAATTATCACCAGGCTATCGAACAGTATTCAACATGTACGTGGTGGAAGGATATACACACAAAGAGATCGGTGATATTTTAGGGATCAGTGAAGGAACGAGTAAATCGCAATTAGCAAGGGCAAGAATGATACTGCAGGACATGGTGATCAATCACCTGGACGAGAGAGATAGAAAACAGAAAAAAGTAGAATGAACTCCGAGTTACAAAAAAGATTGTATGAAATGGAAGTGATGCCGCCTGCAGCGGTATGGGAAAAACTTTCTATAAATATTGATGAGATCAATTCGGACAATCCCATAGCAAAAAAAGTATTGGATGCATCACTTACTCCACCGGCTGCTGCATGGGAAAAAATAAGTATAGCAATTGGTATTGAGGAAAAAAAAGAACCAGCTAAAAGAGGAGTTATAATCAATTTCAAAAGACTTGCTGCGGCTGCGATATTTATAGGTGTAGTAATAACTGCATGGATGGTATTTAGAAATAATAATAGTAATGATACATTAGCCGGAGTTAAAACAGGCATTGAGACAAAAACTGAAACTGATACAAATTCGAATAACGAAACGAAAGTTGAGAACATACAACAACCAGATCTTTCTCCGGGTACATCCGTTGCTACGATAAATCCAGAAATAATTAGTAATAGTAAACGAAATAAATCTGGAACAAGGAGCAACAGAGTTTATTCAGCACCGCCAACTTCGAATGTTCAATATGCAGCATTAAATAGTGAAACTCCTGGCGGAAATAGTTTTGGTGAATCTATTGACGATCTCTCTTTGGTTACATCAGATCAAAATTATTTTACTATGGTAAATGCAAATGGAAGGCTGGTTAAGATACCCGCCCAGTTTGCAAATCTTGTTCCTCATCTTCAGAACAAGCCAGTATCTGAGGATTATTATGAAGTGATGTTTGGTGAAGGCGCCTACTGGAAAGAAACATTAAACGAATGGCGAAAAAAAGTGGCCTCCCTTCCGGTTTCATCGGGTGATGCATTTACAAGTTTTATAGAATTACTGAAAACAGTGCAGGATAAATAAACTGTTTTCTTACTTTTAGAGTAAACAATTCAAATGGCAAGAATAAAAATTGATCTGCCAGGTAAATTTTCATTTTCTACAAATATCCCAATAAGAATTACAGATATAAATTTTGGCGGCCATGTCGGCAACGACACCATTCTTTCGATCATTCATGAAGCAAGGGCAAAATTCTTTACTCATTGTGGTTATACTGAACTGGACTTTGGCGGTGTTGGAACGATCATGAGTGATGTCGCGATCGAATATAAAGATCAAATTTATTATGGTGATGAGATCTTTGCTTCAGTTGCTGTGGGTGAGATCACAAAAGTTGCATTCGATCTTTTTTATAAGCTTGAGAAAAGATCTGCCAATGATAAAGAGTCTACCGTGGCATTAGCAAAAACATGGATGGTCTGTTATGATTACGATAAGAAAAAAGTAGCCGCAATTCCTGAAGAAGCAATTAAAAAAATTACGAATCAGTAGATTCAGCATCTGAATTCCAGATCTTCCAGTTTTCTTCTGCTTGCAGTTCAAGCATATCAAATCCATTTTGAATTAAAGCGCCATTCTCTTCACCCTTTTTTAGGAAAAGAGTTTTTGCAGGATTGTAGATCAAATCAAAAAGAAAATGTTCAGAAGTAAGAAACTCATAAGGAATAGGCGGAGCTTCTACAATATTTGGAAACATTCCGAGTGGAGTTGTATTTACAATAAGTTTATATTTTGAAATAATACTCTTCGTCAATTGCTCGTAAGAATAGCTATCGGCAGAAGGCTTGCGGGAAACTTTTTTATATTTTATATCGAATTTATCAAAAACATATCTTACTGCTTTAGCTGATCCGCCAGTTCCGAGAATAAGAGCATGTGAATGAACAAAAGGATTCCAGTTTTTTTTCAACGATCTTTCAAACCCAACTATGTCGGTATTATACCCGTATAACTTACCGTCTTTTATTTTTATACAATTACAGGCCTTTATCTTTTTTACAACGGCTGAAGACTGATAAAGAAATGGGATCACTTTCTCTTTATAAGGAATGGTCACATTCAAGGCTTCCAACCCGGACATAGAAAGGATTTTTTTTAATTCATCTATTGATGCAATAGGAAAGTTTTCATATTTGCAATCATTTAACCCTTCCTTCTCAAATTTTTCTGTAAAATACTTTTTTGAAAAAGAGTGTGACAAAGGAAATCCGATCAAACCAAATAATCGCATCAGGCTTCTTCTTTATTCAGGAATAAATGGAAAGTGTCGCCACGAAGACCAACCCGCATTGCTTCCAATGGGAGCATTTCTGTAGGCGCAATATTTCCTAGATTTACATTACAACCAATCAGCTCTATAAAATAGAGTTGTTGTGCTTTTTGCGGAGCCTCCCAGATAATTTTTTCAGCAGGTATCTGCGTTAAAATTTCCTGGACCAGGCCTTCTCTTACCTCACCAGAACCACGATAAATTCCAACATTACCTGCTTCTCTTGCTTCTGCAATTACATAAGTGGCCCCTGCATTTAATTCAGCTCTCATCAATTCGATCCATTTGTAAGGTGGAATGATGTGTTCTGCATCTTTGCTCCCAACCTCACTTAAAACTGTACCGTATTTAGTCAATTTTTCTATATAGCCGCATTTTTCTGAATGAGGGATCGTTATCGAACCGTCACTTACTTCCATATAGTTAATGCCATAGTCTTTACAAACAGCTATATAATCTTCAAATTGATTACGGATCAGAAATGCTTCAAATAATGTGCCCCCAAAATAGATGGGTAAGTTATAAGATTGATAGACTTCGATCTTTTCTTTTAGGTTAGGAGTAACATATGAAGTTCCAAAACCAAGTTTCACTATATCAACATGTGGATGCGATACACTTAAGAAATTCTTTGCCTCGTTTATACTAAGTCCCTTGTCCATCACCATCGTAAGTCCTGATGTCCGAGGCTTTTGATTACGATCAGGAATGTTACTTAAATTAAAATTCATAGTTGATTTTATTGAATAGCAATTTTGCCTAAACAGTAAAGTTGCAATGGCGGCAAAAATAGGAAAGAATGACCAGAGTGTATCTGAACATTGTCAGCAGTTCGTTATACAATTGTTCTTAGATTCAGCGCTTTCTCTTGAATCTTGAGATCACATCAACAACATGATGGTTTTGAAGAATCGAAGGATTTAGTTCAACAAATTGTTTTACCTGCTTTGGCGACTTTGCCATCGCATGCTCAAGTTGTAAAGTGGCTTCTTTTGCTTTTCCTAAAGCAAAAAGTATTGC
>DATDCP010000029.1:0-23219 GCA_036524255.1 Chitinophagaceae bacterium | reverse complement strand
GAAAATATGGCTTCATAATTTCTGGCACTTTGCAAAGTCGGCTGATGAGTGTTGGACCAAAACTTCCCACTGTTAACATCTTTTATATAACAAAATATTCCGAGACCATCTTTTGTAGCGTCTTCACGCCACCTGGTGACTGCAATATTTTTCCAACGGCTATAACCAGCACCAGAATTTGTGATCATAACCTGGTAATGTCCATTGCTCAGCAATTGTATTTCGGGCAACCTGGTATTTGGTGTATTAATGCTTCTTACCTCAACGTCTAGAGCCACCGCAGTTGTTTCAATTATGTCGGATGTATGTGCATAGAAAAGTGTAGTTCTCGGGATCCGTTCCTGCAGCAGCAAAAGTGACGCATTGAAACGAAGTTCTGATTCGAATCTTTGTTGCATAGGTTTATCAAGCAACACATGAGCAAGTGCAAGAAAACTCATGCCGTGATGATGCACCATGTAAGAACGTACAATACTATAGTCACTTCCTCTTACCACACGACCGGGAGTATAATCGATCGCTTCATAAAAACCATATTCTCCTGATGCAAAGTATTTAGATAACAGTTGCAGATTTTTGCATGCTTTCACCGGCGCTACCGTTAATGCCAGCATAGATGCATAGGGAGCGATAACGATATCTTCTTCAAGGCCACGTTTCAATCCCAGTCCCGGTACACCAAATGCACGGTATTGATAATTCATGTGGGCATCAACTGAATTGTATCCCGATTCTGATATTCCCCATGGCACATTACGTTGTTCTGCATATTCTATTTGCCTGTTGACTGTTGCTATATTGGTTTGATATAACAATGTGTTTTCGTAAACCGGCATGATCAGTTGCGGCATTAGGTATTCAAACATGGAACCACTCCAGGAGAGCAGTATCGGTTCTCCGCCCGAATTAGTTAATAATCTACCTAATGCAAACCAACTTTCCTGCGGCAATTTTCCCTGTGATATGGCAACATAGATTCCTAATCTTGCTTCGGAAGCCAGTAAATCATAATAACTATTATCCTTTCGTTGCTCATCCACATTGTACCCGATCCTTAAAAGGTTTGTTGATCTCTCATAAAGGAAATCATACTCTACATCGCTTAACTTTTCGCATTGCTGAGCCATTTGATCCACCAAATGAATTCTTTCAGTGGCTACCGCATTCGCCTTCAAAATACATTCACGCATTTTGGTTAACCATTCATCGTTTGCATCATCGTTATCATTTTGCTGATAAAAATTGATCGTCTCCAAAAACTGTGACTGATCGCGAATCGTATGAAGAGAAGGAATATCATCCAGTGCATAGAGTTTTTCAAAATTTCCAGGAACAGGTAATAAGTTTATCCAGGGCACCAATTCGTACAGGTCGTCATGAATTTTCTCTAATTGAACGGATAATTTGGTTATCCATTTTTTTAATTCGACGTCTCCGGGTATTAAAGACAGTTCATTAATAAGTACACTGAGTTCATTAATATATTTTTTTACATTGCTTAATGACTTATCGTTATCATTAAGTGCTGCATACAATAAGGCTTCGATCTTTTGGATCTCTTCTGCAAGACGCTTTCCCGAATTTTCCCGGACGATCTCTAAAGTTGTTAGTAATCCTTTGTAAACGCTTTTTTTAAAAACGAGTTCATTTGCCTGTGAGAGTAGTCCTTGCCGCAATGTAAGCAAGTGACCAACAAGATTACCACTATCTACGGTAGACACATACTTTGGATGAAGCGGCATCAATGATAAAGTATCATACCAGTTATAAAAATGTCCATCATATCGTTCCATCCTCCGCATTGTGCTCAGGGTGCCGTTACATCTTTCTGCCATTTCGCTTCCGCTGATGTATCCGAAATCATACGCAGCAAGATTTGCTAATAATGCCAGTCCCATATTGGTAGGGGAGGTTCGATGAGCGATGACTGGTGTTGGATGTTCCTGGAAATTATCCGGCGGTAACCAATTTTCTTCTCCTTTGACGAATTCTTCGAAGAATGACCATGTCCTCCGTGCAGTTTTATGAAGAAACAGTTTTTGATTTTCGGAGAGGTTTGGCTTTCTTTCTTTTTCTTCTTTACTCAAATACCAGGCGATCGCTGGTGCTAAAAACCAGAGTAAAAGTATCGGGATCGCTACAAAAAATGCAATAGGATTATAATACAATAATAGTGTAATGGTGATGATACTTACAAAAGGTCCGATTCCCATTTCATCATAAACAGCAGCGAGACTGTTTTTGCGAAGTCGCGTTGTAGCTGCCGAAGGAACCCATTCGAGTAATTTTCTATGCGAGATGGTCAGGCGCCAGATGGTGCGTAGAATAGCATCAGCATTTTTATATGCTTCGTATGGCAAGATTGCTAAACCGAAAACAAAACGGGTCAAAAAATTTCTTACTGAAATACCTACTTCTATAAAATGAGAAGTAATTGTGATCTCTTCAGGTTTGTTGATCAGTTGCCATGTAGCTGCTGCCATTAACGGTAAAAGGACGATAACGGTAACCACTGCAGTCCACAACCAGGGAAGAGGTAATATACTCCAACCCGTTAATAGTAATAAGGTCAATGCAAGTGGTGTTAAGCTTCGCCTGAGGTTATCAAATATTTTCCATCTTGATAATCCGGATAACCTGTTCTTTATTAAATGTCTTTTGCCATCGCGTACTAAAGGAAGCATCCATGAACCCACTTGCCAGTCCCCCCTTATCCATCGGTGATGTCGTTGCACATCTGTTTTATATTGTGAAGGGCTTTCTTCGTATAAATGAACATCACTTATCAAGCCGGATCGTACATAACATCCTTCCAGCAAGTCGTGACTAAGTATGCGATTTTCCGGGAACCTGCCTTTCAATACTTTTTCAAATACATCAACATCATAAACTCCTTTTCCAATAAATGAACCTTCCCCAAAAAGATCCTGGTACACATCCGAAGATGCTTTTGTATAAGGGTCGATACCGGATAGATTCCCTTGCATTCTTAAATACAAGGAGGCACCAGTTTTAGGAAGACTTGGCTCTACCCGTGGTTGTAAAATTCCATAACCATCGATCACCCTTTTTTTATTTGGATCATAAACAGGATGATTCAATGGGTGCGACATATTACCAATAAACTTCCAAACAGATTCTCTCGGTAACTGTGTGTCCGAGTCCAGGGTAATTACATATTTTATATTGGTCAATATGCCAAGATCACCCACAACCAGGGAAAAATCATTTTGCCCACGTTCTCTTAAAAAAGCATTCAAGGCTGATAGCTTTCCTCTTTTACGTTCATATCCCATCCATTTTTTTTCTCTTCGGTTCCATGTCCTGGGCCGGTGAAAAAGATAGAATGTATTTGATTCGGGGCTCGTATACTTTTCATTTAATTCTTCAATTCTTTTTTTCGCCAATGCTACTAATTGATCATCGCCCGGCATAGTAGCAGAGTCTGCATCCATAAAATCCGTTAGCAGGGCAAAATGCAGGTTCTCCTCTTTGTTCGCCAGATACCTTATCTCCAGTCCTTCGATCAACTCTTCAATATAAGCTTCACTTGTAAGCATAGTGGGAACAGCAACCAGGCTGCGACACTCGGTTGGAATTCCGTTCGAGTAATCCATTCGTGGTAGAAGTTGTGGTAGCACCAATACAGTAGAAAGCCAGTTAACAAGTGAAACGGCTAGTTGAAGACAGCCCAAAAAAGAAAGTAATCCTACAGCGGTTAAAATTTGCCAGTTATAATTACCCTGGTTATAAGCAATGTAGAATAACCACGCAGCGGACACAATGGATAGAAAAAAAATAGAGAAGATGTAGGTGAAGACTGGAATTTTGGCAAAAGCCCGGTTGATCTTCAGACGTACCGTATAATGCATCCGACAAGCTTGTTCAGCTTCTTCCAATCCTTTATCAATTAAATAATAGCCAACATGTTCTTTTCTTTTGGAGTTGAGATCACCGGTTTTATTTTGCTGCGTTAATTCAATTACTTTTTGTGCTACTTCAGTTTCAGAAAGGTCACTTGATTTTGAAATTCTTTCTACCACGTGCCGGTAACTGTCCCTTGTCGCAAAATCCATTAATGGATATGTTCCGGTTTTGTCCTGGCGTAAGACTTGCTCAACACTGCTGAGTGTTTCTACAAATTCCCTCCAGTCGGTTGCTCCAATAAAGCGTAGAGTGCCGATACTGTTACGTACTGATACCTGGTCAATTGCTTGTCGCTGATTTTCCTGCAATACAAGATCATTGGTGCTGGTGCCTGATGCAGCTAATTGTTGTTCGATCCAGTTGAGTGGTAAAGCAAGTGATGGTCCGACTCCCTGAATCTTCCGTGTGAAGGTGGCAACAAAGTGACTGTCCAGTGCCGGTTTTGAACGGGCCATATCTGCAATCATAAGGATCAGGTCTCCGGGTTTTTCTTTTACGGTCTCGATCATTTTATCCGCCCAATGATCTGCGAGATTATGATCGATCACATCGAGTGCGATTTTACCTGCGATCCTCCTCAGGTTCTCAAGCACAGCTAGTCTAAGCATAATAGGTATCGCCCATAATTCTCCAAGCGTAAGTATCATTTCGGATTGATAGCTGGCAATGAAACTCGTTAAACTATTGACATCAACCCGTCCATCACTATGTGCAATAATTTCCAAAACAATATCATATACCCGGGGCATACCTGCGGACATACCCTCAGCGAGATAAGGCAACGCTTCGCTGTAACCTTTCGGTAAATGTCTTCTGGCAATTACTACCTGTTCTTCTACGAGATAAAAATTATCCAGTAGCCATTCTGATGCAGGTGTAATTGTTTTATCAGCCCTTAAACTTTCAACAAGAAGATTGCGTACTTCCAATAATGTTCTTTCATTGTCCTCGAGTCTTTTCAAAAGTTTGTCAAATGAAAAACCTTTTTGGAGTTTATGCGACTTCGCCAATACTCTACCATGGCGACTCATTTGATCGGAGCTGAAAAGTTCGGAACGAAAAGGTTCTTCTGTATACTTACGCAAAGAATTGTCGCTAAGAAAATTGAGACGCAAGTGGGATAAAATCTCCGAAACCGTGCTAGTAGTAACTTTCAATGTTTAATCTTTATTCCTTTTGTAGAAGAGAAAGTTACAGCAATGTACCAACAAAGAGTTTAAAAAAATATTGTTGTTTTGCTGAGTTTATAAAAACATTCAACTATAGTTGCCGGTAGGTTCCAGAGTTGTCGTAGTGTTCCTTCTTTCTTCAAACCAATAAAGAATATTTAACAGGCTGTAGAAAAAGGGTTACCTTAAATACGAATTGGAGTCTTCGGAGATACTTCATTCTTTGAAATGGGTCTGATACAAACTAAATTCTGTTTCAATGAAAATCTACATAACCATCACTCTCCTTGCTTCAATAATTATAATATCATGCTCTAAGGATATTGAAAAAGAAGCGATCGTCTCACCTGTTAAGACTGATCTGCTAACAATGATCTCAAGTAACTGGGAACTTTATATGTAAGTAATAGCAACTGATAACGGTTATTATTATTTCACCGGTTCAGAATTAACCAACCACAGTTTGTATAAGCTAAACTTCGATAGGGCCGGACAATATAAGGCATCGAATACTCTATGGTCCGGAACATATCGGTTTTTGAGTGACAGTACCAATTTTATTTTAGAACCTACCAATTGGAACCAGGTTGATTGTGCCTTGTATATAGATAATATTTCCAACAAGAAAATGCAAATTTCGTCACCCTGGGTGGAGGTTAATCCCGAAAAACCTGGCGCATCAAACTATGAAAGATTTATCGCATATCAGGCTTTCACATATTTGAATGTCCACCAGATAGATATATCAAATATTAAATCTGCTAAATTACAATTGAGATATGTTGTTAAGTAGTCAGTTGGCTGCAATCCAGTCACTGCGGTCTGGCTCATAATTAGCAATATTATCGAGCACTCTCTCCATCATTTTCTTCAAGGCTACTGACCGTTGCAGACCGTATATATATTCTTCTTCAGAACCGCTGGCCTTTAACTCAAATAATTTTTTTAAGATCTTTTTTAACTCACCATTGCTGCGCAATTCTTTTTCATTGTTAAGCAAAAGAACACTCCAGTTTCTCAATACATACTGAATATTGACTTCCTGGTAATTTTTTATTTTTAAAATTGCTGCAATTTTTTTTACGGCAAGTTCTTCTGCCGGTTTGCGTTTATTATTATATTGATCTTTCAATATGCCTGCATAAGCCCGGCTGAGATCGGTAACATCAAACCGCACTGCTTTTTTATCAAGGATCAATTCAAGTCTTGATTCAGCTAGTTTTTTTAGAACACTTGCCGGTGTACGGTATCCCTTTAATGATCTTATTTTCTTTGCTTCGGTTTCTGAAATTTTTCGTTGTTCTTCACCAATAGGACAAAAGCCGGCACTGTAATATATCCAGAATGCACCCGAATGAATGCCATCGCTGTTATCTTTTCCGACCTGGTAGGGATCTGTACTAAACCGCTTTAACCTGTAAACACTGCGGTGAATTTTTAATACCTGTTCAAAAATATATTTTGATTCACCACCACGGAAGGCAGGAAATAGATTAAGACCGATACGGGCACTGTCAAAGAATACCCATGAGGCAGCATAAGCAACGGGCAGGCCATTTTTAAATACCGCGTATCCTATATAACTGTCGATGGGATGCCTTCTTTCCGGCACCATACCCATCAATGCTATCGAATATCCGCGGGGCAACCGGTAATAACTGATAAGCTCTTCTGCTGTAAATGTGATCGGGTCAATTTCACGAAGGTGTTTTACAAGTATCATCCTGCCGCATGCAATGATCTGTGCTGCTTCATCTTTTTTAAGATGAACTTTCGGAGGATGAATGCCTTTTAGCTCCCGGTTGTTTTTCTTTTTTATCAGCGAACGATGATAGTATGGATTGAATAAGGGATCCGGCAGAATATCAGGTGCGGTAAAATCAATTTCAATATTGATACCGATCGCTGACCACAGTTCATCTTTTACTTCAGGACGAATATCGGTTTCATCAAAAACTGCAATTAACCTGTCCAGCAGATCTTCTCCTTTTGTCAGTGATCGCTTTAGCCATGATCTCCACTCCGCATTGCCATCCTGCATAATTTCTGATTCCACTTTCGGCATTACGACTGAAAGTATAAATTGGATCTGCGCCTGGCCTGCTTCAAAGGAACTGATGCGGATATTTTTTTTATAGATTGCTCTCATCCATTTTACCATTTCAAAACTATATGCCGCACAGAGCTGTGTATTGGTGATACCGGTATTGTACAGGCTATCATGTAGCCGCTTATGAGCTTGAATATGCAAATGCAATTGTTGCAAAGAAAATGTTGCCTGCGTGTAAACAGATCTGTTATCAGGATATGCAATAAGAAAAAGTAAGACTGAATAATAAAGCTGTACATCTTTTTTGCTGGTCGGCTTTTCTTTGTCTATAGCTTTCAGCAAAAAAAACTTTTGAGATGGAAATTCTTTTCCATAGCTGTTGCGGACAGAAAAAAGTTGAGATACCAGCTTACCGGATCTGCTCATTTTACTTTTTTTAAACATAGGACTTATAATTCACTCGTGATAATTTAGAGGTGAAAATTTTTCTGCCTGCCGGGATTTCTTTCTTTCTTTTGTTTGGCCGGTTTGCTTTTCTTTGGTTCTTTGAAGAGTGGATCAAAAATCATTTTGGTTAAAACGGAAGACAAATTTTGGCCCCCTTCTTGTCCGTAGGTTCTTCGTTGTTGGGCTTAAATAATTAAAAAATGAAACAAAGAGATCATATGGAAATCGTACCAGCGCAATTTAAAGGGCAAGAAATAGAGGCAGACGCGACTAAAGAGTTAAAAGATGAAACAGATGCCAAAGGTTTATACAATGTGGCAAGGAAGAAATTACTTGATGTAAATAATTGGAAAAAAATAGCGGGAGCTATCACGGCACAATTTCAGATCATTGATGAAAAAGGTAAAGAGGTAAATAGAGAAGTTAAAAAAGGAGATTACTTAAGGATCGATATTCCCGGGCCCGGAAGTAAAGAAGGCGATAGTTATGATTGGGTTCTTGTTGAAGAACTATGTGAAATAAATATGGGATCTCTTCAATCTGTTGGATTTCGTGTAAGGCCAAATGAAAACCCGTTTGGTGAAAAGAAAGAAACGGCACATTTTTATTCCAAAGAAGCTACCAGCACTTTTATTATTACCAGGGAAAATTCAAAAGTAATTTCCTGGATCATTGATCGCAACCTGCTTCCCAATACTGAATCAGAATCATTAGCCGATAAAGTTCGTGATGCTGTCGTAGGTGTAAGTGCAATTGCGGGATTTTCCAAAGTGCAATGGCAGGGACTTGCCGATGGACTTATTGAAAATAATAAATGAATAATGTTTTCAGTTACTTCGGAGTCTTCCAACTAAACTGCAATAAAATTAAAGCGATCTTGATTTTTGGCTGAACTCATTCAAATAAGTGTTGATCTCGTCGCTCAGTTTTTTATTAAGCAGGTTTATATTCTTTAAGGAACCGTTTTTATTCAGTATATCCTTGGCTAAATTTTCAAGCTGGGTTTTTAACGTTTTCAGATATTTACTTTGTTGCTGCTGAAAAACATTATCATCTTTTTGCCGGTCCAGTTGTTTGGCAGATCCTGCAAAGTTTTCGTAAAGCGAAAAGAATATTTTTTTAGCCTTGTTATCAAAGTCAACAATTTCCCGTGCAAATTCATTCATTCCGAATACGATTGAATATAAGTTACGATTAATAAAGCTGGATTTGGAGTTTTTATAACTTCCAATTGTTGATTTTATCATATTAATCATTCTTTCCTTACAGAAAAGACAAGATTCTTTCACCAGGGTTGTTAAAGTGGCTTACTGTCAGTTTTCTGCTCAGCAATATAGGTTACCTTACAACGCTCCAAAAAATGTATATGAAAAACATTTATATAAAAATGGTTGGGCTGGTTTTGTTTTTCACTTTTGCATCTGATGCTTTTGGCCAGTACAACTGGAAACTAAGTAAAGACAAAGACGGAATAAAAGTTTACCAGTCAGAAGTAAAGCACTCAAAATATAAAAACTTAAAAGTAGAATGTACACTTGAAGGCACTTATGATAAACTTATGGCTATACTCAATGATGTAACCAATCAAAAAAATTGGGTATATAATAATATAAGCTCCTCCATCCTGCAAAGGATCAGTGCCAGTGAATTTTATTATTATTCAGAAACCGATCTTCCCTGGCCAATGTCAAACAGGGATGCCATTATACATCTGAAAATGAATAAGGACAGTCTTAACCGTTTTTTAAAGATCTCAGCCGAGAGTGTACCAGGTTATGCACCGGAAAAAAGCGGAATGGTAAGGGTGCCGCGGTCGGCAATCAGCTGGTATGTTACCATGCCCTCAGCAAAAACTATCAGCATCGTTTATATATTCGATGCGGAGCCGGGTGGCAGCCTTCCTGCATGGGCAGTAAATATGTTTACTGACAAAGGGCCCTATGAAAGTTTTAAAAAATTGTCGGAACTGCTGAAACGTCCTGCATAGATTTTATTCTCCTCCTTTTCGGTAGTGTTCATTATTTCTTTCCAACAATAGTGGAACAAAATGTAACCTATGAAAAGTTTATAGCGTCATATAGCTTAACTTTCATTGTTTAACTTATAAATACTCCATGAAAAAAATATTGATCCTTGTTGCCGCGTTGTGCATGGCCCATTTAAATTTTGCACAAGAGACCGATAAGCTCGACGCATTGATAAATGCTTATGCTAAGATGTACAAGTTTAACGGTGCTGCATTGGTAGCTAAAAATGGTGTGATACTGCTGAATAAAGGCTATGGTTACCGTAATGCCGGCGACAAAATAGCAAACACTGAACAAACAGTTTTCCAGTTAGGATCTGTTACAAAACAATTCACTTCAGCCATCATTTTGAAACTGCAACAGGAAAAAAAGCTTAGTGTCTTGGATAAGCTCAGTAAATATTTTCCCGGATATCCTAAAGGAGACAGTATTACTATTGAGCATTTACTTACACACACTTCGGGGATCTTTAATTATACCAACGACGGAAACTTTATGGCGAACGAAGTAGCTAAATCAGCAAGCCGGGAAAAAATAATGGCACTGTTTAAAGACAGGCCGCTTGATTTTCCACCTGGTACCGGGTGGAATTATTCCAATAGCGGCTATTCATTGTTGGGATATATTATTGAAGACGTAACAAAAACTCCGTATGAACAGGTTGTACGCAAGTATATATTTACGCCATTAAAGATGACACATAGTGGTTTTGATTTTACACATTTAAAAATTAATGAAAAAGCAACCGGCTATTTTAAATTGAATGATAAAGAAATGGTCCCTTCGCCAATAGTGGACTCTACCGTTGCTTATTCGGCGGGGGCTATTTATTCTACTACTGGTGATCTGTATCTATGGCACAAAGCATTGCAGCAAAATAAGATCTTATCTAAAGAACAGCAGGAAAAAGCATATACACCTGTAAAAAACAGATATGGTTATGGATGGAATATAGATAGTGTGGAAGGAAAGAGAAGGGTATCACATGGTGGCGGGATACATGGATTTGTTACAAATATCTCAAGAGTTCCGGAGGATGATATTTGTATTGTATTGCTTAGTAATACATCTGACCCTGCCATAGGTGCAATCACAAAAAGCATTTTTGCCATTCTCTATGGCAAAGAATATGAATTGCCAAAAGAAAGAATTGCGATAAAGCTGCCAGAAGAAAAATTAAAAGAGTATGAAGGGGAGTATGAAATAAGAACGGATCTGCATGTGATCATTAGTTTAAAGGATGGTGAACTTGTAGCAGCTCCAACGGGCCAAAAAACGGATATCCTTTATGCTGAAAAAGAAGATCTATTATTTTTAAAGTCACAGGATATACAATTGGCATTTACCCGAAATGATAAGAAAGAAATAGATGGATTTATTCTGCACCAGAACGGAGCAAAAATTCCATGTAAGAAAATAAAATAAGAGATGCCAATTCCTTCGGTGTTTTCTTAAAGTACAACCTACCCAGGGTTTATTTACGATTGCTATACAGGGATTTTCAGGGGGATGCACTTCTGTATTCATGGAAATATACAGTGCGGCTGTTAATAATATTAAAATCAGTTTTATATTAGAACAATTTTTGCGTTTTTTAGGGTGAATAAAATCTTACTATGAAAACCACCAAATTTCTACAAGCCGCGAGTTTAGTGTTGATCTTAATTATTGCGATTAGTTGCCGAAGTAATAGATCTACTTCAGGTGGCCAATATCCACGAAATACTTCGCCTCAATCTGAAACATCAACGAACACATACCCTGTTGTCCAGTCTAATGGCGGTAATCTTCCACCGGGCCAGGCAAAAAAGATCTACGGAGGTCAATCAGCAAAAGCTTATGCACCGGGACAGAGAAAAAAACATGTTTTGGTGATTGTTTATACTCCTGGTATAGTGATCAGCCGGCATAGCGATGGTCGCTACTACCATATAAATAACGAAGGTTATACCTATTGGAAAGGAAATGATGGAAGGTACTACCTCGATGAGATCCATTTGAAAGAGATAGAATATGAAGATGGTGAGTATGATGACTGGAAATTCAAAGGACAAAAGAATAACAATGCCTGGGATCGGAAAGGAAAGGATAAGGAAGAAACAGTAAAAGAAGACAAGAAAACAAAAGACAATGAGCATTTCGCCAAAGCGAAGGAGCAAAATGGAATGGGCCAGAATCAAAAAACGAAATACAACGATCAAAAAGGAAAGGATCAATTCAACCAGAAGGAGAAATACAATGATCAAAAGGGAAATGATCAATTTAACCAGAAAGAGAAATACAACGAACAAAAAGGAAAAGATCAATTCAATCAGAAAGAGAAATACAATGATCAAAAGGGAAAGGATCAATCCGACCAAAAAGTGAAAGACAGTGGTCAAAAGGAAAAGGATCAATTCAATCAGAAAGAGAAGTACAATGATCAAAAGGGAAAGGATCAATCCGACCAAAAAGAGAAGGGCAATGATCAAAAAGGAAAAGATCAATCCGACCAGAAAGTGAGAGACATTGATCAAAAAGAAAAAGGTCAAGCCGGTCAAAAACCGAAAGACGAAAATCAAAAGGAAAAGGATCAAGCCGGTCAGAAAGCGAAAGACGAAAATCAAAAAGAAAAAGATCAACCCGATCAAAAAGTGAAAGATGACGATTCACAAAAAGGAAAAGCTAAACCGAAGGGTAAATCGTAAACCAATAAAGAAAATTTAGCTGATCAGCTCTTCGATCTTATCAGCTGCTTTGCGACAAAAAAATTCCATTTCTTCAATACTGTTCTTAGAAAGTTTACGTGGAGTGTTAAAGTGAACTGAGATCATACCTATAACATTATCCAGGCTTGATATTAAAGGTGTTGATCGTACCGCAATAATGCTGTTCTGCAATGCCAGGTTTAAATGTTTAGCGAATAGTTTATCAGTTGTCAGATCTTCAATAAAAATAGTTTTCCGTTTTTGCAAAGCCCGGCCACAAACTGATCCATCCTCGCAGTTTACTACCTTAAAATGTTCGATAAAATCGGAAGACAGACCGAACGAGCATGCGATCTCAAGTGTATTGTTTTTTTTATTTATTAACTGAAGTGTGCCTGCTTTTGTTCCGCATATGATCATTGCTTGCTGAAGCAAGTTGTCAAGCACTTCATTTAATTCCTCGCCTTTTAATTTACTTTTTAAAGATTCAATCATTAAGGTAGCTGATTATAAAGTGAAATTATTTTATTTTATATAAAGTGATAACTTTTACTGAAGATATTTTTTTATGTAGAGAAGTTTCTACATAAAATGTATTTGCAATTATCGCAAAGAAAATCGAACCATTATAGAACGAATATTTTCTTGCCGCTATGGACTCGCCCCTAAGAAGATAAGAACACCAGTGTAAAGAACAATTTATAAATTTACACGTACATGCAAATTCTGATTTTCATTTAACTGTTGAAAATGAAAACAACAAAGCAACTTTGCTTTTCCATTTTTTTACTTACCGTTCTATATTTTCCCTCGTTCGCCACATGGTCAATCATTGTAATAGATCCTAAAACAAAACAAATAGGAATAGCAGGAGCTTCATGTACGGTGAGTGTTTATGGCATCGGTCTCATCTTACCCGGCAAGAGTGCCATAGTGGTCCAGGCCAATGGCAATCCATTTGCAAGATTAGAAGGATTCAAAATGCTTATGGACAACGCAACACCTGCGGCTATACTCGAAAAGTTGAGGCAACCGGAATTTGATCCTGAACAACAGCAATATGCTATCATGTCAATGAATGATATCGAACATCCCGTAACTTATACAGGTACAAGAACCATATCACATGCAGGCTCGCTGACAGGAAATGGGATCTCAGTTCAGGGAAACATGTTAACCAATGCTGAAGAAATACAGGCGATCTTCGATGCTGCAGTAAAAGCGCAGAAAGATTCTCTGCCTATCCAGGATATATTAATGCTTGCATTGGAAGCAGGTGCAAGAACAGGCGGCGATAAAAGATGCGGTGAACGAAAAGCATCCAGCTCCTTTGTGATCGTTGCCAAACCCGATGATATAGAAAAATACTGGCTGAGTTTAATTATTGTAGGAAACGACGATCGTACACATGCTGTTGAAGCGCTTCGTAAAAAGTTTGACGATTGGAAAGCTAAAAAAGAAAATTAATTTCAACCCTCAATGATCCCGTTGTAATTAGTATCGGGTATTACTATGCTTTATTAAACGACAACTTCTTTGCTTGCTTTTGAGCTTTTAATGCAAGTTCAGTCGCGAGAAAACAATGTTGCTGTGTCATTGCAGTTTCAGTTCTGTTCAATACGTCATTTACTAATTGCTCCCCATAAGGAAGATTCACATTGCTGCAATCAATGTACTGCGTGTCTTTTCCATTTACAACAAAAAGATGATTGCCGCCCTCTCTTCCTGCGATATCAATATTCTTGCGTATCTCGATAAAACCTTCAGTGCCTAAAATTGTCAATCTTCCATCACCCCACGTCTTTAAACCATCAGGGGTGAACCAATCTACTCTTATATATCCTGTACCCCCATTGCCATTGACTGTCACATCACCAAAATCTTCGAATTGCGGATACTGAGGATGTGCAACATTCCCTGTTTGTGACGAAACAATATCGGCTTTCGTAGAACCAGTGAAATACAAGAACTGATCGAATTGATGAGAAGCGATATCGGTAATGATGCCGCCGAAATATTTTTTATCAAAGAACCATGAAGGTCTTGTTGATAAACTTATGCGATGAGGGCCGAGCCCGATCGTCTGAATTACTTTTCCGATAGCACCGGCTTTTACAAACTCGCCTGCCTTAACCGTTGCTTTGTTCTCAAATCTTTCACTGTACATGATGGAATAAATACGGCCGGTTTGCTTTTGCACACGCCGCACTTCAGCTAGTTGTTCAAGTGAAGTGATACCCGGTTTATCCGACATATAATCTTTTCCATGTTTCATTACTCTTACACCTAACGGAGCTCTTTCATTAGGAATGATCGAGCTTAGCACTAATTGAATGGTTTTATCTTCCAGGATCTCTTTTTCGTTAATTACTTTTTTTGCCTTCGGATATTTTTT
Organism: Chitinophagaceae bacterium; assembly: GCA_036524255.1. GTDB lineage: Bacteria > Bacteroidota > Bacteroidia > Chitinophagales > Chitinophagaceae > VBAS01. Next base: position 8,517 of record DATDCP010000029.1, on the reverse strand, counting down.
TGAGAATGTCGCAGCAAGATCATCTTCTTTAGCATAGAACGAAACTAATTGCCCGCCGCCGCTTATCACAGAGTCAACCTGGGAGTAGATGTGATTATGGTTGATGCCGATAACAGAGAAATAAATTCTTGGTTCTGCATAGCTTCGCACAAGATCACTCTCAGCATCTTTTGATTTATTACTATTTCCTAAAAGCCCTTTAGGTAAAATTGAAAACAATCCAGCTGCAGTTGTTGCCGCAGTTGCTGACTTAATAAATTTTCGGCGATCGAATTTTGATGATTTCATAAGTGATCTTTAAGTATCCAAATTTAAAGAGTCTGCAAGACTTTAATCTTTGTAACTAAATATATGTTGGTTGCTGGCGTGGGTGTTAACAATCACAAGTGAAACTAACCGATTCTCAACAATACTACCTTTGCATTATTTAAGAATAATTGATGGATCATGCTTGATATGGTAATTGATGCCCGTGAGGCCGCAATAAGTAAATCAATAAAGGTTAAACGTATTCTTCCATTTCGCCTGAGGCGGATGGTTGGACCTTTTATTTTTATGGATCATGCCGGACCAATTACAGATATTCCTTCGCAAGCTTCTACATTGGATGTATTACCACATCCGCATATCGGGCTTTCAACGGTGAGTTATCTTTTTGGTGGACAGGTTACACATCGTGACAGTTTGGGTGTAGAACAGATCATCCGTCCCGGTGAAGTGAATTGGATGACAGCCGGCAGCGGCATTGCACATTCAGAAAGATTTGAAGACCCGGCTGCACTTGCCGGAGGTAATTTGGAAATGATCCAAACCTGGGTCGCACTTCCTGAAAGAGATGAAGAGGCGGCACCATCATTTAATAATTATACGCCAGATCAGCTTCCTATATTTACTGACACGAATGTATGGATGCGACTGATCGCAGGTAATGCGTATGGATTGAGCAATGATGTGAGAACAAACTCTTCTTTATTTTATTTGCATGTCATACTTCAGCGTGGAGCAAGATTCGGACTTCCAAAAGAACATGAGGAACGTGGTTTTTACATTGTAAAGGGAACTGTTGAAATAACAGGCAATACTTATCACCAGGGACAAATGCTGGTGTTCAACAAAAGTGTTGATCCGCTTATAGTGGCAATAGAAAATACAACGTTGATGTTGTTAGGTGGGGAACCGCTTGGTGAACGATTTATCTGGTGGAATTTTGTTTCATCCCGTAAAGAACGTATTGAACAAGCTAAAGAAGATTGGAAACAGGGTCGCATTATACTGCCACCAAATGATAACAAAGAGTTTATTCCTTTGCCAGAAGATAAGTCTAAGTCTGCAGGCATGCCTCCGAAACCGGAGCCTCTTTCATGAGAGCACTTTCCCCTTGCGACAGTGTTCCTTCTTTTTTCAAACCATAAAGAATATAAAAGAATCTTGAAGCAATCAGGCTTAAGATTTGCTTTATAATTTCAGTGGTATATTGTATGAAAGTTGTAAAAAAAGTCCGTACAATTAGGATCAACTATAAAATGAAAGTGATGAAAAAAATTATTCTTTTTCTCTGCATTGTTGCTATCAATTACATTTCTTTTGGACAGAGAATTGATATCGGTATAAAAGGAGGTGTGAATTTTTCAAGATTGGAGATCCCTGATATCAGCACATCCCAAAAAACGGGATATCATCTTGGAGCATATTCACTTTTTAAATTTGGTAAACTTGGTATTCAGCCTGAGTTTATTTTTTCCCAACAGGGATCGAAAGTGGACCTGGGACACTGGGATGCTAAATACATTAATATTCCTGTGATACTAAAACTTTACCTGGTAGCTGGTTTTAATCTGCAAGCCGGGCCACAATTTGGATTTTTAAATAAGGCCGAACTCGATGGAAATAGTATTGAAGACAATATAAAAAAATCTGATGTCAGTCTCGGATTGGGTGTGGGATGGGATGCTCCTATAGGACTGAAATTGGATGCACGTTATAATATGGGATTGACAGATAACAGCGATGATCCGGCTTATGCGACAATTAAAAGCCAGGTATTTCAACTCTCTCTCGGGTTCAGAATATTTCATCTTGGTAAAAAGTAAGTTGAATCGACTGCTTGACTCAAATCATAGTTTTCCAAACTACATGAGACAAGTCTCGCCCAAAAAATTCTAAAAACTTAAATTATTTACACTTGACAAAACAAGAGAATATTGCCAAAATGGATCAATTGGTTTCAAAGTTTATTAATACGAAAAACGAAACGGAACTAGAACAAATTCTTGAACAGATGGTCGATCTTTCCAATTCCTTTCAGTATGAACATAAATGGAAAGGGTCAGCAATGGAAATTGTAATTCAAGATATTGCGGGTATGTTGTCAGAAAATATTTCAGATATTGTGAATGGCACTATTGAACCACTAACAGATGGTGAAGTGGCAGAACTTTTAACAGAATTCAAAGACATTGCTGAATCAAGTATAGATACAGAGTCAGATAAGTTTTAACCATAACTAAAGAAACTGAGAATGCTACTTTCGGGGTATTGATTCTGCCTTTAATGGAAAGTAATTTTATTTGATCGTTTGCTCTGACAATTGCTTTTACTGTCCTACTTTAAAATACCATGTTTACGTTATTTTTTCTTTGCCAGTAAATTGTATATTTAGTAGGAAACTAAATCTCCCCCTATACAGAACTGCCTGAATCCCGCATCAGTTGAAATACCAGTCGTGCATCCTCATCATTCAATTCAATCAGTATGATCAATATGTATGAAGTATAAAGTAGTGATACTCGTATTTTGCTTTGCTCTTATTTCTTCGCAACTTTTTGCGCAAATTGTCAATGGTAATTGTTTTATTAAAGCAAATCATCTTGAATTGGGGATCGGTCCCTGCGGAGTTTTTGGAACTACCGTTGAAGCACCACCGGGGTTTCATCCGCGTAGTGGACTTGACAATCCTTTCAGGCTTGGGTTTATTGCCGATCATGGCAGAGATGGTTGGGATGTGGGAACGCCTAACTATTGTGGTGATTACTTTGTGCCCGGAACACCTGAAGAAGGTTGGGGAATCACAATGAACGGAAAAAGCTATAACAACAACTTGTTATGTGATGGACCTGAGATTCCAGGAAGCATAATCCATTACACCAATAATGGTGCAATGATCTCGGGGACATGGCAGGGAATAGTCAATGGTCTCGAGATCACAGCGAAAACATCTGTGCCTGTCGATAAACTTTATTTCCTCACAGAAGTGACGCTGAGAAATGTTTCCCTGGATACGATCCGAAATCTCTACTACATGCGCAATATCGATCCGGACAATGAAGTGACGCTTACAGAAGATTATGTTACTCGAAATACAATTGTCAGTCAAAATCCAAACCCAGATAATAGAGCCATTGTAACCGCGGAGGGATTGGTTTACGGTTGCTTTATTGGTCTGGGTACCCGTGATTGCAGAGCAAGAGTTGCCCTGGGTGGTTTTTCTAATCGAAGCGCAGAGGACGCATGGAACTGTGTTGACCCTCATCAGTGTTCGGGATCAATAACTGATGATATCGCAATTACGATCTCTTTCAAACTGAGCGATCTTGTACCCGGACGTCAAGTCTCTTTCAAATTTGTAAATGTTTTGAATTTGTCTGATGTGGATGAATCAGTGAATCTGACAGGTCCATCGTTTTTGATCGGTGGCAGCTCAACTGTAAGTGCTAATGACACGTCACAGATCTGTTCTTCCGGTCCTACTGTTTTTGAAGTGATCAATACGGGTGGTTTTGATAGCTGGACCTGGTCACCAGCGACTGGTTTGAACACAATAGTAGGATCACAGGTTATCTGTAACGGAAATATTGATACCATTACATATACTGCAACGGGGCAAAACAGTTGTGGTAGCACCATCAACATCCAGCTAACAGCCATAAAAGGGGATATCGTACGAGTTCCAAAAGCAGGTTCTATCAGCGGACCAACAAATCTATGTTTGCCCAATTCCACGGTGACTTATTCTATTGCACCGCTTCCGCAAGCAACAAATTACAAATGGCGTGTGCCACCCGGATGTTCGATCTTGTCGGGCGATGGAACAAACAGCATACTCGTCAATCTTGGATCAATAATACTTGACAGTATTTGGGTATATGGGATCAATGTTTGCGGCTCCGGCGATACTTCTCTCATTAGGGTAAGGTTGATTGAAGCTGGACCAGAATTGATCAAGTATACATTTGTTGGCGATTCTACTAGTTGCGAAGGAAGAAGTTCAAAATTAAAAGCTGTGTATTCAATCAGCGATGGAAATGTTACAAACTTTCTATGGTATAAGGACGGTATTGTCATCCCGGGAGCAACGGATTCTATCCTTACCGTTGATTCTTCAGCACGATACTGTGTCGAACTCACTACTTCTTACGGTTGCAATTATATGATGAGAGACACGACCTTGATCTTCTTTCCTGTTCCTGTTGCTGCTATAAAAATACCAGATGGTTGTGTTGAGGGAAATTTCAGTTTCATGGATAGCTCCCTCATAACCTATGGGAGCATCACAAACTGGATATGGAAAAACGAGGGCGCAGTTTTCAGCATCATACAAAATCCTATTACAAATTTCCCGGCTGGTTTATACAACATCCAACTCACGGTGAGTTCAGACCGGGGTTGTTGGTCTGAACCAACGACTGCATCGTTCCTACGGTATGGCAAACCACAAGCGGATTTTTCCATTTCAGGAATATGCTCTAATAACTTAACTCAATTCAATGCGAGTACGATCTCGCCTGGTTATGGCAACAATAACATCGTGAATTGGAACTGGGATTTTGGAAATAATCAAACAGGATCAACTCAAGATCCATCGTTGGTTTATAACGCTGCAGGATATTACGATGTGAAATTGACCTATCACGCTGATAATTGTACAGTGATGACTAATAGTGTTGTCAGAAGAATTCATATTGGAGATGCTGTGCCAGCGATGAAGTATTATAATGTGGTAGCTAGTGAAGGCGAACAATTCGTATTGTACGGAGGAGGAGATGGTGTTAGCTATACGTGGTCCCCCCCGACCGGGTTGATGAGTCCTAATAACAGGGTGACAAGGGGTACTCTTCAGCAAAGCCAGCTATACAATGTTCAAGTGGTGAATAGTTATGGTTGCATTCGCACCGATAGCGTGCAAGTGATAATATTAAGTGATTGCAAGATCTACGTACCAACGGGATTCACGCCAAATCAAGATGGTTTGAATGATAAGTTCAGAATTTATGCCGGATGCCTGAAAGCCTTAACACGATTCACGATCTACAACAGGTGGGGGCAGGTGATCTTCACTACAAAAAATGGTTCTGATAGCTGGAATGGAAAATACAAAGGTGTAGATCAGCCTGGCGGCAGTTATGTATGGATAGCCGAGGGTGAATACAAGTCCGGAAAAAAGTTTTCAGAAAAAGGAACTTTCACGTTGATCAGGTAATGACAACTTATCAGATCACGATAGAATATTTCGCATCGAATCGTATCTTTAATTCAAACTTTCTCGATAAACTATTTGCATATGAAAAAACAACTGCAGCTGCTCTTATTATTTACCGTAGTCTTCAATAATTCTTTTTCCCAGGTCGGAAAAGTATATGACAATCTATCAATGACCAGTAAGATCTTAAAGATGGACAGAAAATATGCAGTCTATCTTCCGCCCGGCTATGAAAGTTCAGAACGCAGTTACCCGGTATTATATTTATTGCACGGCGGTGGCGATGACCAGACAGGTTGGGTACAGTTTGGTGAAGTCGCGAACATTACGGATAAAGCGATCAACGAAGGTAAAAGCACAGCTATGATTATAATTATGCCTGATGCCAATACAGGGAAGCGGGGTTATGCAAACAGTGCAACAGGCGACTGGCTTTACGAAGATTTTTTCTTTAACGAACTAATGCCCTTTGTAGAAAAAAAGTATCGCATAAAAGGAGAAAAAAGATACCGTGCTGTGAGTGGCTTGAGCATGGGTGGGCATGGAAGTTTTATTTATGCATTGCATCGTCCTGATCTGTTTTCTTCTGCATGTCCGCTCAGTGCCTGGTGCGGACCGCTTACGTTGGAAGAGGCAAAAAATAACATCAAGAGAGAATACCCAACTATCAGCGATACATTGGTTTCAAAATATTTTTCAAAATATTCCGTGGGTCAACTCATCGCTAATGCTCCTGACAGCACCAAAAAAACAGTTCGCTGGTATATTGACTGTGGAGATGATGATTTTTTATTCGAGGGAAACTCATTGGCACATATCGCTATGAGGAAAAAAGATATTCCTCATGAATTTCGTATCCGGCAGGGTGGACATAGCTGGACTTACTGGAGACAGGCATTGCCTGAAGTACTGGAATTTGTATCCATGACCTTTCATCAGTACTAGATTTTATTTTTTATATGCATTGAAATAATGCTTGTTGTCGATCGTGATGTAGGATTTCGTTCTAATTACCCCTTGCAATCTGTTCAAGGACTTTTTTCCCACCATCATTATTGGGATTTAATTCAATTGAACGCTTATACATTTTGATGGCTTCTTCTTTTCTGCCAATTTTCAATAATATCTCACCATAACTATCATAGGAGTTCCAGCTTGCCGGGAATAATTCTAGATTTAACTTCAAAACTTCATAAGCTTTATCGTTCATATTATTCCATAAAAACTGGTATCCTAACAGGTTCATTTCGTCTTCATTCAAAAAATAATGCAGGCTATCTTTTTTTATTGTTTCCAATAATGTGTTTGCTTTTGAAGCACCATCTTTCATTATTGTCTTTCCGTATAGTTTTGCGATGCTTTTTTTAGGTGTTGATATTTTTTCACCATTCAGGATCTTCAAAGCATTTATGGCAGTATTAAAAGCGTAATGCTTCATATTGTCGAAGACGATAACCGTTTGATCTTTTGAAATGTTCCTGATGAACATCGCTTCAATGCCCATTCCTCCACCATGATGAAAAACAATTTTTCCCTTTGTGCTGTCATGCAGTATGGACCATCCTAAACCATAACCTGATGATGAAGGATTGCCATATACAGCGGGTGTATACGCTTGCATCAGGCAATTTTCTTTTAGCAAAACATTTTTTTGAAGTGCCCGGCTGTATTTCAACAGATCATGAGTTGTACTTACAAGATCTCCATGTCCTTTAAAATTATAAGTCTTGAAAATATATGCGTTATCTGATACGGTATCGATTCGTTCAGGTAAGTCTGAATAAACATACCGGTACCGATGTTCTGTGCTGACGTTCTTATCTATGCCAAAATAAAACTCTGAAAAGCTGGAACTTTCCATACCTGCAGGAAGAAAAATGAATTTATTTATATAGCTACCATACGGCATGCCGGTACATTTTTCAATTAGAAGTGCAAGCAAGTAATAATTAATATTACTATAAGCAAACACGGAGCGATCGCCTTCAGGTTTTGGCGTGCCTAATAATGGCTTGTTCATTTCAACAAATGCAGGGATCACATCTGCATTGACAAAAAAAGTGTCCTTTGTTTTTCTTAATGAGTCTAGGAAGTTGTAAAATGCTGAAGAGGGAATATGGGAAGTATGCGATAATAACTGTTTAATAGTTATTGAAGGGTAGGGGAAAGTTGGGAAATACTTTACAAATGGATCTGTCAACTGAAGCTTTTCTTTTTCTGCAAGCTGCAGAATGGCAGTTGAAGTGAAAGTTTTTGTAATCGAAGCAGCCGGAAAAGATGTTTGAAGTGTATTTAATTTTTTTGTTGAGAGATCCGCATAACCAAACGATCTCTCATAAATGATCTTGTCATTTTCGGCTATCAATACGTTTCCATTGAATTGGCCATTTTTATACAGTGCAGTGAAATATTTATTGAGTTGGTCTTGCTTGCTTCCTGATTGTCCCAACAAGCAGGTTGGCTGAAAAACTACAAGTAGTAAGGCAATACAGATTGCTGTTTGAAATTTATACTTCATGGCTAACTTTAATGATCGGCAAAACGATGAATCATCGTTTTTTGTTGCGCAGTCTAAGTTAGAGAATTGTTTATATAAACTTAATGTAAAGTAATCATGGTTTTCAACAACAAAGTTTTTACTGGGAAAACCATGCAATTCTTCCGAATATCAACGCCTTGGCTCGAATAATTCTATCAAGCTTCCTAAATGGTGTTTAATTTCTTAGTTTGAATAAACTCAGTTTGTTTTTCTGGGTTTACATAGTCGCTTCGGTCATCATTCACAATAATGTAAAAGATTATTGAGGCAACAATCAATAAGACCAATGATATCCAGAACCATCGGGGGGCTGGTTGGGGGCCATCCATTTTTAGATCGTACATAATTAAAACATTTATATTTATCAGTTGTTCTGTCTATGAGTCAACATAAATTATGCCGTTCAGCTAACTTCCCCGCTGACAATTTTTCTGGCAATGCAGATGATCAACATTTAATCCCCTTCAGTTGGTAGTGTTTCCTCTCCTAAGAGGTTTTAAAA
>DATDCP010000028.1:0-2829 GCA_036524255.1 Chitinophagaceae bacterium | reverse complement strand
CGTAAAGTATTATCAGCACGTCGCAGAAAAGGCCGTAAGAAACTGACCGTTTCTGACGAAAGAAAAGCGAAATAAAAACACTGGTCCTTGTAAGGATCTGAGAAGTTTAATATAATTTATAGCTCCGAACTTTCGGGGCTATTTTATTTTAAAAATATTTGTGTTATCTGTGAAAAAACAATTGACTCTTGGAAAGGATGAAAGACTGAAAAGTAGAAAGCAAATTGAACACCTGTTTGATAAAGGAAAGAGTTTTGTTGTTGCCCCGTTCAGGGTTTATTTTATCGTGAATGTTGAATTACCAAAACAAAAAGGGGAAAGCGGGTTGAAGTTTGGAACAGGAGTTTCTTCAAAGAATTTTAGAAAGGCAGTGGATCGTAATCGAATTAAAAGGTTGACAAGAGAGGCATGGCGTTTGCAAAAAACTGCAATAAAAGAAAAGGCCAAAGAAACACAAAGGCAATTGAATGTATTTTTTATTTATACAGGAAAGGAACTTCCTGATTTTACAACGGTGAAAGATAAAGTAGCTATAGCTTTGAAAAAGTTAGCGGATAAAATTGATGAAAACATTTCTTCGCATCCTTAGTCTTCCTTTTATTGCATTGATAAAGATCTATCAGTGGGTCATTTCGCCAATACTTGGTCCGAAATGCAGATTTACTCCAACCTGTTCTCACTATGCAGCAGAGGCATTGAAAAAGCATGGTGTGTTTAAAGGAATGTGGCTGGCGATCAAAAGGATCTCACGATGTCATCCATGGGGCGGCAGTGGTTATGACCCGGTACCATAAATAAACGCAGTTTACATACTAACAGGGGTTCATTCATAAATAAGTATCTTGTATACAATTAAAGTTAGACTGTGACTACTGTTTCTATTATAGAAGATGATCCGCATTTCAGGGCAGGACTTGAAGTTTTAATACGCAACTCAAAAGAATTTGCAGTTATCTCAAGTTTTTCTTCTGCGGAAGATGCATTACCCCAAATAATAAAACAACCTCCCGATATTGCTATTGTTGATATAAAACTTCCAGGTAAAAGCGGTGTCGAGTTGATCAAAGAATTAAAACATGCCTTACCCGATCTACTTTGCATGGTTTGTTCCTATTATGATAGTGATGATTATGTTTTCAGTGCAATAAAGAACGGCGCTTGTGGATATTTGCTTAAAGATGCGATGCCGTCAGAGATCCTTGAGTCACTTGAAGAATTGAAACGGGGAGGTGCGCCAATGAACCGATATATTGCAAAGAAGATAATATCTACATTCCATGAAAAAGTTATAGCCCATCATTTGGCAGAATTAACCTCGAGAGAAAACGAGGTGTTAAGCCTTGTGGCGGAAGGATTATTGATCAAAGAAATATCTGACCAACTTTCATTAAGCAACTATACAGTGAAAAGTCATTTAAAAAACATTTATACAAAGTTGCACGTAAGAAATAAAGTAGAAGCAATAAACAAACTGAATGATAACCGAAGATAGTTGGTTATGTTAAGCAGGTTTGTTATTTTTTATATAACCACTGCGAATACGGCTGAGTGATTCAGGAGTGATGCCCAGGTAACTGGCGATCTGTTTTAATGGTAATCTCTTTTCCATTAAAGGATATTTGTTGATAAAATTGCAATAACGTTCATCAGCGGTTTGACTCAGGTTAGCGGTTATCCTTTCCTGTAATGCAACAAATGCATTTTGTAAGAGATGACGAAAGAATCTTTCAAACTTTGGAATTTTAATATAGAGTTCTTCCAATGCATTTTTCTCAAGGCAAAGCAGCTCTGTATCTTCTAAGGCATCGATCGTAAATCGTGCAGGTGTTTGGGTTAAAAAACTATACATGTCTCCGACCCACCAATCTTCAATTGAAAATTGTACAATATGTTCCAGTCCTTTTTCATCAATAGTGTAAGTTCGAAGACAACCTTTGTTTACAAAATAATCATACCTGTTTACCTCACCTTCCTGCAACAGGTATTGTTTCTTTTTCAACTTTTTTATTTTTAACAAAGAAGTGAAATACTGTACTTCTTCAGGAGTAAGAGTTATGAAGCGGGAAATATTTTTTAGGATGAGGTCGTACATCTTTCAAATTTAAAATAAAAAACCGCAGAGATGAGAATGTATTATTCTGTATCTCCGCGGCTAAATAAACTCGGTACATATGTTAACTCGCTTTTGCCTTTGGCATCGCTACCTCATACCTTTCAGCTACTTTTTTCCAATCAACCACGTTCCAGAAAGCAGCAAGATATTCAGCCCTGCGATTTTGATATTTTAAATAATAGGCATGTTCCCAAACATCCACACCAAGTATCGGTGTGCCTTTTGATTCGGCAACATCCATAAGCGGATTATCCTGGTTAGGTGTTGAAGTGATCTCAAGTTTACCATCTTTTATAATAAGCCATGCCCAGCCGCTGCCGAATCTTGTCATACCAGCATTGGCAAATTTTTCTTTAAATGCTTCAAATGTCCCAAATGCATCATGTATGGATTTTGCCAAATCACCTGATGGCGGGCCACCAGCATTTTCATCGAGGCTTTCCCAAAAGAAAGTATGATTCCAGTGACCGCCGCCATTATTACGAACAGCAGGGGAAATCTTACCAGCATTCTTTACCAACTCTTCTAGACTTTTATTTTCATGTTCTGTACCAGCAATTGCCTTATTCAAATTATCAACATAAGCCTGGTGATGTTTACCATGATGTATTTGCATGGTCGTTGTGTCAATATGAGGTTCCAATGCGTCATGTGCATATGGAAGCGGAGCTAATGTAAATGCCATACGATTAAATTTATCTTGTGATTTAATGTTT
>DATDCP010000027.1:0-14469 GCA_036524255.1 Chitinophagaceae bacterium | reverse complement strand
TTTTGGAGAAACTTTTTTTCTCACTTCATCCCAGTCGATCTTGTATTCTGGAAATTTCAGATCAATGAGAACAGGAACGGCGCCGTTGATCTCAACATTTGGAATATAACTGTCGTAACCGGGTTCAAAAATTATTACTTCGTCGCCGGGTTGCAGAATTGTGGTCAGTGCCGTATAAATGGCATAGGTCCCGCCCGGAGTAATCGTAATTTGTGTGCCGGGATCAATTTTTGTTTGGTATAAATATTCGACTTTATCAGCAATAGATTCTCTTAATGGCATATAACCCTGCATCGGCACATACTGGTTCCATCCTTTCTGCATTACTTCGCTGACTTTGTTCATCAACTCTTCGTTCATTTGATAGTCAGGAAAACCCTGGCCAAGATTAATGGCCTTGTGCTCATTTGCCAAACCACTCATTACAGTAAAAATAGTAGTGCCGACATTTGGGAGTTTGGAATTGATAACGGGGCTGCTCATGCAGCGAAGTTATTCACTGATGATTGCAGTTGCTTCAATCTCTATTAAATATTCCGGAGCGATCAACCCTTTTATTTCGATCATGCTGGTGCAGGGCTTAATGTCTTTGAAGAATTCGCCATGCGCTTTTCCATATTCTTCCCAGCGTGAAATATCGGTAACAAACAGCCTTGTTCTAACTACGTCTTTCAAAGAAGCGCCGGCTCTTTGTAAAACCGTTTCTATTTTTTGAATAATGAACTTTGTTTGTTCATATGCATCATTGCCACCAACAAGAGCACTGTTATCATCAACAGCAACCGTTCCGGTTACTTCAACTGTATTTCCAATTTTTACAGCACGGCTATAACCGACAATGTCTTCCCACTTGGCGCCAGAGGAATAATTAATTCTTTGCATAATACATTTTCATTGATGAAAATGAAAGTTAGACAATAAAGGGTTGCCTATAAAGACGACACATTCACAACTTTAAAAAAGTCGCGGTCGAAAATCTTAAAATAGACCCAATGGGGATACCAGTTGTAGTAAGGGGTAATTTGTTTAAAAGAATTTTGCTCGGTAGTATAAGCTTGTATCACCTGCTTTTTTTCTTTTGAATGGTCACCGAACTCAACCTGTACATCAGGTAGTGGCATTCCTTCACATTGATATACTTTTTTTGCTTCATTATATACGGGCATCTTGCTCAACACCCTGTCTGATTGCGACGGAGGAAATACTGGCTGATAAATCTTCTTAACAGAAAATCCGGGATCATTTTTATGCTTGCGACAATAATCCATTACACGCTGGCTTATCATTACATGATCAGGGTGGCCATATCCTCCCATCACACTATCCAGCGTGAAGATCACCGAAGGTTTATACTTCTCAATATATGCTGCGATAAGGTTAGTGAGTGAATCAAGTTTATAGTTTGTTGCAAATTGTGAGTAGGGCATCGGCATATATGACTTTTCGGTTTCCATATCATTCCTGAAATTAAGATCAACCGGGTCAGCACCCTGCAATCCCTGGAGAATTACGGCCTGTTGCAATGATTGTTTTCGGATCGGATTTTTTATACTGTCCTTTTTAAAATATAATCCACCTTGTTGATAGAAGCACATTTCCCGTATCTGCCAGCCGTTTTTACATAAAAGTGTTATGGTCCCGGCACTGTAGGCCATATCATCATCATGCGCCACAATTATCAATGCTTTTTTATCTGTTTCGTTTAGTAAATAATTGTCGACGGGATACTTTTCTGTTGGGGCTAGCGTGGTTATATAATAAATATGTCCCGCGACTACAATTATGAAGATGATAAGTGTAATGAGAAGAAAACGACGGAGTTTTTTCATGTTGGTGGTTTGGATAGCCAAACGGCAACATGAAAAGAATAGTACAATGAACTAATTAAAGTCCTGTTAATGCAAAAAATGAAATTTTTATTAAAGGAGAATCGGGTTTATTAATTTCCGTATTGTCCTAAAAACTTTATCCGCATAAGCTTCAATTGTTCCCAGGTAAAATTATGTTCGGATAATTCTTCCTGTGCCACCTGTAGTGAAGAGGTTTCGCAACCTTTAAAATATTCAATGATCTCTTCCTGGTCATATTCGTCCAGCAATTGAGAGAGAGCATAATCAAGGTTTAGCTTGGTGCCGCTGCCTGCGATCGTTTCCATTTCTTCCAGCAGCTCTTCCATTTTCATTCCTTTATTTTTTGCAATGGTCTCCAGCGGGATCTTTTTATCAATGTTCTGAATGATATAAACTTTGTTTCCGCTTTTATTCACCACACTCTTCATTATAAAATCATCGGGACGTTCAATATTATTTTCCTCCACATATTTGGAGATCAAATCAATGAAAGGCTTACCATATCGAATTGCCTTTCCTTTACTTACACCCTGGCATTTTTCAAGATCGGTTAGTGTAATGGGATAAAGGGTTGCCATATCCTGAAGCGATGATTCCAGGAAAAGAACAAAAGGTGGCAGATTTTTTTTCTTTGCTTCTTTTTGACGAAGCTCTTTCAGCATCTCAAACAATTTTTCATCCGTTGCAGCGCCTTCTGTAGTTTCTACGCCTTCATCATCGTCAGCATTTGCCTCTTCATATGTGTTATTAAGAACGATCTTGAAAGATTTTGGTTTCTTCAAAAAGTCAACACCCTTCTTTGTAAATTTCAGTACACCATATTCTTCAATATCTTTTTGAAGCAAGCCCTCCAACAGCATTTGGCGAATCAATGAATTCCAGAAATGCGGCTCTTTTTCATTGCCACTTGCAAATACATCAAGCCCCTCATGGCGATACATGGTTATTTGTGGCGTTGGTCTTCCAAAGATCATATTCACCACATACTCCATGGCAAATCGTTCATCAAGGGCCTTAATAGCCTTCAGCGCACACACAACCTCATCCTTTGCTTCAATTTTTTCTTTCGGATGAAGGCAGTTATCACAGTTGCCACATTTCTCATTTTCGTATTCTTCTCCGAAATAACTTAATAAAATCTTTCTACGGCAAACACCACTTTCCGCAAAGGCAACTGTTTCACTTATCAATTGATTTCCCACTTCTCTTTCACTAAGCGGTTTATCACGCATCAAATGTTCAAGCTTTGCCACATCCTTATGAGAATAATAAAGAATGCATTTTCCCTCCATGCCATCACGACCAGCCCGGCCAGTTTCCTGGTAATAATTTTCAATACTTTTTGGAATATTATAATGAATTACATAGCGGATATCTGGTTTATCAATTCCCATTCCGAATGCAATAGTGGCAACGATCACCTGCACGTCTTCATTCATAAACTGATCTTGCCTGTCTGATCTTAACTTACTGTCAAACCCGGCATGATAAGCAACTGCTTTAATGCCATTTGCCGTTAGCATATCAGCAAGTTCTTCGGTCGTTTTTCTATTCGTTGTGTAAATGATACCGCTTTTGCCCTTATTCTGCACAATGAACTTAGCCATATTCTTTAGCGTATCATCCTTATTGATCTTAGGAATTATTTCATAATAGAGATTCGGCCGGTTAAATGAAGAAATAAAGATTTTTGGATCACGAAGGTTAAGGTTTTCAACGATATCACTTTGAACTTTTGGAGTAGCAGTCGCGGTTAAGGCGATCATCGGAATGTCAGGATTTATCTGGATCATCATCTCTCTCAACCGGCGATATTCCGGACGAAAATCATGACCCCATTCAGAAATACAGTGTGCTTCATCAACCGCGAAGAAGGAGATCTTAAGATCACTAAAGAATTCAAGGTTCTCTTGTTTGGTTAATGTTTCAGGCGCAACGTATAACATTTTCGTTTTGCCGGTAAGCAGGTCATCATGTACCTCTCTTATTTCTTTTTTTGTAAGAGTAGAATTTAAAAAATGTGCGACTGAATCAATATTGCTGTAGCTGCGAACAAGATCTACCTGGTTTTTCATTAGTGCAATGAGAGGAGAAACAATAATTGCTACTCCCTCGCTAAACAATGCTGGTAATTGATAACACAAACTTTTACCACCACCGGTAGGCTTGATAACAAAAGTGTCCTTTCCCGCCAGTAAATTCTCAATGATCTTTTCCTGGTTTCCTTTGAATTTATCAAAACCAAAATGTTCCTGAAGAGCTTCGTGAAGGTCAAATTTCTTTTTGGAGGCAGGCTTGCCGTTTGTTGCCTTAACTGTTTTTTTTGCTGATGCTGTAGCCATTACTCAAATCTTTTCATCGTCGGTTTTAAAAAATATAGCTGATTAAGATACAGAAAATACCATTGTTATGTGTCGGTATTTTTACACAAATGACAGCTTCTGTACGATTTATATGGAGTGGCGGCGGGACTTGCTAGCGGAGAAGGTATAATTGAATATTCTTTCCATTCATCCCGGTAAACGCTCCTATCAGATACCCTCAACAGACGATCCGGGCGAATTTACGAAAATTGTTTGCTTGATAACTTACTAAAATGGTAAAGTCTAAACTATAATCTTGTATTGATATGGTTTCATATCAAATCCTATAATTTTGCCCCCTCGAATGACCTCCTCACTAAAACAGATTGCGCTAAGGACTATTGAATTAGAGTCACAATCCATCAGCGGGCTATCTCAATATATCAATGATGACTTTGAAAAAGCAATAAACGCAATTACTAACTGTAAAGGCCGGGTGGTGATAAGCGGGATTGGAAAAAGTGCCGTCATTGCTCAAAAAATTGTTGCGACACTCAATTCAACCGGAACGCCTTCAATTTTTATGCATGCAGCGGACGCAATTCATGGAGATCTTGGGATAGTTCAACAAGACGATGTGGTGATGATAATCAGCAAAAGCGGCGAAAGCCCCGAAATAAAAGTGCTGGTGCCATTAATTAAAAATTTCAAGAACACTCTTATTGGCATGGTAGGAAGTATTGTGTCTTATTTAGCCAGCCAATCTGATATAATATTAAATACAACAGTAACACAGGAAGCCTGTCCAAATAACCTTGCGCCAACAAGCAGCACAACTGCACAGCTTGTAATGGGTGACGCATTAGCTATTTGCCTGATGGAGATGAAAGGATTTGGCAGTGATGATTTTGCAAAATTTCATCCAGGGGGAACGCTTGGAAAAAAACTTTATTTACGAGTGTCCGACCTTTATATAAAAAACGAAAAACCAAAACTGGCAAAAGACAGATCATTGAAAGAAGTTATAGTTGAAATTTCATCAAAGCGATTGGGAGCAACAGCTGTCGTTGATAACAATGATATTCTTTTAGGAATTATTACAGACGGGGATCTTAGAAGAATGCTTGAAAAAAATATTTCTTTGGACGGCGTGACCGCGGCAGATATAATGACGGTAACACCCAAATCCATCGGTGCAGACGAACTAGCCGTTGATGCGCTGGACCTGATGAGGAAAGGATCAATAACCCAATTAGTCGTAGTTGAAAATGGAAAATATCTTGGATTTATACATTTGCATGACCTGATCCGTGAAGGATTGATATAAAAAACATGAGTAGCAAACATAATTATGTAGCGATTATGGCCGGTGGTATCGGCAGTCGTTTCTGGCCAATGAGCCGCACCGCCTATCCAAAACAATTTCTTGATATACTGAATACAGGCAAAACTTTAATTCAGCAAACCTATGAACGGTATAAAAAGCTGGTGCCCGAAGAGAATATTTTTATTATCACATCAGCAGAGTATGTGCCGATAGTGAAAGAACAGTTGCCACATGTAAAAGTGGAAAATATTCTTGGCGAGCCATCAAGAAAAAATACGGCGCCATGCGTTGCTTATATTTCTTTCAAGCTTTTGAAAAAAGACCCTGATGCAAAACTTATTGTTGCTCCCGCTGATCATATGATAACAGAAACAGCAGAATTTATTAAGACCTCAAAAAAGGCGCTGGATTTTGTGGATCACATCAACGCATTTGTAACACTTGGAATAAAACCAACATATCCTAATACCGGGTATGGATATATTCAGCATGATACTACGGCAGCAGCGCCGGATATTTATAAAGTAAAAACGTTTACCGAAAAACCGAATGCTGAACTGGCGCAAACATTTATAGCAAGTGGAGATTTTCTATGGAATGCAGGCATCTTCATTTGGAAAGTAAAAAATATCGTTACGGCATTTGAGAAATATCTTCCTGAGATGTACGAGGTTTTCGCTGCTGAAAAGGAAAGTTTTAATACGGAAAAAGAGAAAGAGGCGATTGAGCAAATATATCCCCAGTGTACCAATATTTCTATTGATTTTGGTATCATGGAGAAAGCTGATAATGTTTATATCATTCCTTCGTCTTTTGGCTGGAGCGATCTTGGTACATGGAACAGTGCGTGGGATAATATGGAAAGAGATTATTTAGGAAATGCCGTTGCGGGAAAGAATGTAATGATAATGGATGCAACGAAGTGCATGGTCCATGCAGAAAATGGCAAACTAGTACTCCTACAAGGTTTGGATGATTTTATAGTTGTAGATACAAAGGATGCCTTACTTATTTGTAGAAAAGATAAGGAACAGGAGATAAAAGAATTTGTGGCGGAAGTGAAGCGAAATAAAGGAGATAAGTACCTATAAGTGGTATCTGTACTTTAAGCCGGGTTTTATATTTTTAGGAAGAACTATGGCCATTCCTTTCAACAATATTTTATTCCTCGATATTGAAACGGCTCCTCAATATGCTGACTATAACTCTTTACCCAAAGATTGGAAAGAATTGTGGGATACAAAGGCAATTTCTCTTCTAAAATACCACGAAGAAGAAACAAAAGAAACGATCTATCATCGTGCAGGCATTTATGCAGAGTTTGGAAAAATTATTTGTGTAAGCTGTGGTTTTATACAGGGAAGTGGCGGCGGAAAGAAGATCATTCTCAAATCTTTTTATGGAGAAAATGAAGCGGTGCTGCTAGTTGAGTTTTGTGATATGCTGAATAAGTGGACCAATAGCGATGAACAGAAATATTTATGTGCCCATAATGGAAAAGAATTTGATTTTCCATACCTGTGTCGCCGGCTTATCATAAATAAACTTCCAATTCCGGCTATCCTAAACGCCAGCGGTAAAAAACCTTGGGAGGTTTGTCATATCGATACTCTTGAATTATGGAAGTTTGGTGATTTTAAAAGCTTTACTTCTTTAAACCTGCTGGCTCATACACTTGGTATACCTACACCAAAAGATGATATTGACGGAAGTAAGGTTTGGAGTGTATACTGGAACGACAAAGATCTGAAACGAATTGTCAACTATTGCCAGAAGGATGTCGTCACCGTTGCTCAAATACTTTTGCAAATGCAGGGAGAATCGGGTGTAAAACAGGAAAACGTTGAAATAAAAGGATAAAGCCGGGAAATTTCAGCATTGTTTTTTCAGCCTTTGGCCCAGAACAATTATTTTTGCTCCCCCAAACATAAAAGGGATTTTACCCCAAAAGTTCGGGATTAAAAGGTGCGGTAGCTCAGTCGGTAGAGCAAAGGACTGAAAATCCTTGTGTCGGCGGTTCGATCCCGCCCCACACCACGCTTTAAAAAAACCTCAGCAGAAATGTTGGGTTTTTTTTTATTCTTCTTTACGCTTTACAATTAAAAACCAGTCATTTTCAAGTGGCAAGTATCCGTAATCATAATTGTAGAAATAAGTTTTACCCGTTTTGGTTGTGTAAGTATGTGTCAGGTATTTAAAATGAAAACCCAACCGCTGCAATTTATCCTTATTTGCTTTAGCAGTTTCTTCCCCATCGAGTAAAATGCTTTCCAGGATCTTTCGGTTTTTCATTAGTGTGTTATTGATATTTCTAACATAGGCGCTGTGGCTTCCTTTTGCTTTTTGCTGGTTATTGTAGTTGTTGCGGCAATAATCATTACAGAATTTTTTATCAACCCTTCCTTTTAGTCGTTCGCCGCAGGCAAGACAGGATTTAGTGTCAGATGTAGGCATGGCAATGGTTTCAGGGGATTAAGGTACGGGAAAACACCCGTGTGCAAACGTTTTTAACCGGTTAGCTTCGCAAGTAAACGGATAAAAACCGAATACCGTTTTTTGGCACTATCATCTTTGTGTTGTCAATCGGAAATCACGTCGACGGTTGATTGAAATAACAAAATTCAAAACAGTTCTGTAATAATCGGAACACAAAACTTAAAACTATGTACGCTTTAAAAAACAAAGTACAATTGATTGGTAATCTGGGTGGCAAACCAGAAGTAAAAAACACCGAAAGCGGTAAAAAACTGGCCCAGTTCAGCATCGCAACCAGCGAAAGCTATCGCAATGCAAAAGGTGAAAAAGTAACCGAAACACAATGGCATCGTGTAGTAGCGTGGGGCAAACTTGCTGAGATAGCTGAGAAATATCTTGATAAAGGGAAAGAAGTCGCCATTGAAGGTAAGCTGATAAATCGCAGTTATAGCGATAAAGAAGGCAACAAAAAATACATTACCGAGGTGCAGTTGAATGAGCTATTGATGCTTGGAGCTAAACCTGCCGAAAACTAATACACCAATTTACCGCAGGTTATTTCATGTGATAATTATATTGATTATTACGGCATAATCTGCGGTTTTTATTTTTTCATAAAACAGCTTTAGTAGTTTAGCAATTGTAAAATGAATTACGACGCAACCAATAAGATGTTTCGCCTGGCAACCGAATTGGTTAATCATAGCTCACGCAATATATTTCTTACGGGAAAAGCGGGTACCGGCAAAACAACCTTTCTGAAATACATCAGGGAAAATTGCCCCAAACAAATTGCGGTAGTAGCGCCAACGGGTGTAGCCGCGATCAATGCGGGCGGGGTTACCATGCATTCTTTTTTTCAACTGCCATTTTCACCATTTATTCCTGATGTTGGCGGATTTAATAGACAAACCGGGGAAACCACAAATAAGGATAGTCTTCTCAGTAAACTGCGAATGACCACTGAAAAGAAAAAGATATTACAAGAACTTGAACTTCTCATTATAGACGAGATCAGTATGGTTCGTTGTGATATGCTCGATGCGGTTGATACTGTTTTACGTCATATTCGCCGCCGGAGTAATGAAAGGTTCGGAGGGGTACAGGTTTTGTTTATTGGCGATATGTTTCAATTGCCACCAGTAATAAAAGACCACGAATGGCGAATGTTGAAAGATTTTTATAATAGCCCTTATTTCTTTGACAGCCTTGTAACAAAAGAAGAGCCGCCTGTTTATATCGAGTTTGATAAAATATACAGGCAAAGCGAGGAGAAGTTTATTAATGTATTAAACCAGGTAAGGAATAATCAACTTGATGATGATGGAAGAAGTTTATTGGAGAAGAGATTTGATCCTGCTTTCAGAAGGGCAAAGGATGACGGATATATTATTCTTACTACACACAATGAAAGGGCAAGAAATAAAAACGAAACAGAATTAAATAGTCTTGCTAATAAATCATTTTCCTATCGAGCAGAGATAGAAGGCGATTTCCCGGAGTCGGCTTATCCTGCAGAGGAGCAACTGTTGCTGAAAGTTGGGTCACAGGTTATGTTCATTAAAAATGACACTGAGAGAATTAAAAGATACTTCAATGGAAAAATAGGAATAGTAACAGAGCTTGAAGATGATAAAATCCTTGTTCAATGCAAAGATGAAACGGAAGAGATCGAAGTAAGAAAAGAGAAATGGGAAAACATCCGTTATACTGTTGATAAGAAAAGCCGACAGCTAAACGAAGAGGTTTTGGGATCTTTTACGCAATACCCCCTTCGACTTGCGTGGGCAATAACTATCCACAAAAGCCAGGGATTAACATTTGATAAAGTAATCATTGATGCCGGTGAGGCCTTTGCACCGGGCCAGGTCTATGTTGCCTTAAGTCGCTGCACAACATTGGATGGAATAGTGCTGCAAAGTCATATCCGATCAAATAAAATGTTTTCTGATGAAAGGATTGTTCGGTTTTCTAAAACAAACTCTTCTAAAAATATTCTGGAGCAGGAGCTGCAACGATCAAAAAGAAGTTATCAGCTTAAAATTCTTTTATCCCTTTTTGATTACAAACAAATATTTGAAGATGCAAAAGAACTCAATCAATATTTACAAGAGAACGGATCTTCTTTTAATAAAGAATCGGAGAAGTGGGTTGGCGGGTTTTTAGATGAAATAATTAAACTCGAGGGAACAGCTGAGAAGTTTCACGGTCAGCTGCGATCAATTTTCAATCGCGAAGAAAATACAGATACAAATGAATTGCTGAGAGAAAGGATGAATGCCGGGGCCAGCTATTTTCTAAAAGAACAGACTAAACTAAACGAATTATTAATTGGTTGTCCGATAGTAACAGATAGCCGTTTTCATGCGAAAGAAATAAACGAAGCACTAAAAGAAATTTTTAGTGGCCTTTCAATAAAAAAGTATTTAATGGGAGGGTTTTCCGGTGCTTTTGATATCGAAACATATCATAAAAGAAAAAAAGATTTTATTCTACCGGCATTCGGTGTGAATGTTTATGCGGGAGAGGCAAAGGAAAGAACCGAAAGTCCTCATCCTGTTCTTCATCAGAAATTGAGAAAGCTCAGAGATAATATTTGTTCTAAAGCTGATCTCCCAATTTATATTATTGCAGGTACAAACACCCTTGACGAAATGAGTCGCTATTTACCACAGACCCTGGTTGAGATGAGAAAAATTAGCGGCTTTGGCGATGCAAAGACAGAGAAATACGGTCAGCAATTTTTGGATATCATACTTGAGTATTGCGAAGAAAGGAATCTTTCATCGCTAATTCATGAAAAGAATCCTAAAAGAGAAAAGAAAATTGAAAGTGGAGAAAAAAAGAAAAAGATCGACACAAAAGCAGAATCTTTCAGGCTCTATAAAGAAGGAAAACGGGTTGATGAAATTGCAAAAGAAAGAAATCTTACTCAACAAACAATCGAAGGCCATCTTGCACATTATATTTCCACCGGAGAGATCAAGATCAACGAGCTTGTGAGCAGAGAAAAAATCTTATTAATTGAGTCAATTGCAAAAACTTTTTCAGGAGGATCGCTGACACCTATAAAAGAAAAACTTGGAAGTGGTGTAAGTTTTGGGGAGATAAAACTGGTCATAGCGGGAATAGAATTTCAAAAAAATCAACGACCCATATAAACCATAAGTATTTGAACATCGCTTGGATTAATTCCTGAAATCCTACTTGCTTGACCAAGTGTAGTAGGTTTTATTTTAGATAGTTTTTCTCTTGCTTCATTACCCAACGAAGAAATTTTTCTATAATCAAATGTTTCAGGTATCATCAAACTCTCGAGCTGACTCATTCTTTCAACCAGCTCTTTTTCTTTTTCTATATAAACATCATACTTGATCTGAATAGACGCTTGCTCAAGAGCATCATTTGAAAAATCATTTAATTCTTTTTTCAATGCAGGTAAGCAATCCATCAAATCTTTCAATTCAATTTCAGGACGCAATAATAATTTGCAGGCCTTTTGTTTTTCGGTTATCAGCGAAGATGATATTTTTTCAAAATAGGGATTGATATCATCGGGAGTAACAGGAAGAGTATTTAGAATATTCTTTATTTTTTCGACGCCATCTTTTTTCTCTTTTACTTTTTCCATTCTCTCTTGAGATGCCAGGCCAAGCCTGTAACTTAATTCTGTTAGTCGGAGATCAGCATTATCTTGTCTTAAAAGAGTTCTGAATTCTGCCCTGGAAGTAAACATGCGATATGGCTCATTGGTGCCTTTGCTAATTAGATCATCGATCAATACACCGATATAGGCATCGCTCCTTTTTAGAATTAATGGCTCGAGATTTTTTGTTTTCTGATGAGCATTTATTCCTGCCATCAAACCCTGGCAAGCGGCTTCTTCGTATCCCGTAGTTCCATTTATCTGGCCAGCAAAAAATAAACCTTCAATAAGTTTTGTTTCAAGGGAATATTTTAATTGTGTCGGAGGAAAGTAGTCATACTCTATTGCATAACCAGGTCGAAACATTTTAGCATTTTCAAACCCAACGATACTACGAAGTGCTTCGTATTGAACTTCTTCTGGTAATGAAGTTGAAAATCCATTAATATAGACTTCAACAGTATTCCACCCTTCTGGTTCAACAAATAGTTGATGGCGTTCTCTTTCGGCAAATCGATTTATTTTATCTTCTATGGATGGACAATACCGGGGTCCTATTCCTTCTATCCTCCCACTAAACATAGGACTTCTATCAAAACCGGTTTTTAAAATATCGTGCACCCTTTTATCGGTATAAGTGATCCAACAACTCAATTGCTTGCTGGGTTTTTCAGTATCAAGAAATGAAAATCCAACTATCTGATCATCTCCTGGTTGTTCTTCCATTTTAGCATAGTTCAAACTTCTCCCATCAACTCTTGGTGGCGTGCCTGTCTTCAATCGATCGCTTTCGAAACCAAGAGAAACTAATTGTTCGGTTATACCAAAAGCAGCCTTCTCTGATATCCGACCACCGCCAAAATTTTTATCTCCTATATGCACTTTCCCATTTAGAAAAGTTCCGTTAGTCAGTACAATTGAGTCGGCGTATATGTCGTGCCCCAAGCCTGTTTTTACACCAATGGCTTTATTTCTATTAATTAATAAACCAACAACAGTGTCTTGATAAAAATCGATGTTTGTAGTTTTTTCAAGCATTTCTCTCCACTTCGCCGCAAAAAGCATCCTATCATTTTGTGCCCTTGGGCTCCACATGGCAGGTCCTTTAGATCTATTAAGCATGCGGAATTGAATCATGGAGAGGTCTGTTACAATTCCAGAATATCCTCCCAGGGCATCAATTTCTTTTACAATTTGCCCTTTTGCGATTCCACCCATGGCAGGATTACAGCTCATTTGGGCAATGGTCTGCATATTCATGGTTATTAAAAGAGTCTTTGAACCAAGATTTGCAGCGGCAGCAGCAGCTTCACAACCGGCGTGTCCAGCCCCAACAACTATCACATCATATTTTTGAAACATGGGTCGCAAAGGTAAGGCGATTTTGAAGCCCGATAGAACAGGTGAGGGATCTTATTATTTCACGTGGAACAGTAGAAAGTGTTTCCCGTGAAACCCACTTATTGATTGAAATATTTATTGAGAAGTTCGTTTTCTCTTTTTCTCATTACTTCCTTATCCTTTTTCTTCTTGTCATTGTAGCCACAAAGGTGAAGGGCAGCATGAAATAACACTCGATGGAGTTCCGATTTTATAGTGAGGCCTAATTGTTTTGCATTATCCCTGATCCGTTCAATACTTATGTACACTTCCGCAGATATGGCTTTGTTATCCAGTGAAAGATCAAAAGTGATTACGTCAGTATAAAAATCGTGATTGAGGTATTCTTTATTTATTTCCAGAATGACCTTATCGCTACAAAAGATATAGTTTATGGAGTGAAGGTTTTGCGTCTCCTTTTTAAAAATTAGCTCAATGAACTGCTTAAGACTGACTGTATTATTTAATCGTGTTGGAATATCATGTGAAAAGAAGTGAACTTTTGTTTTTTTTGCTGTAGCCATTATTTCAGAATTCGTAAGCAAATGTAATTCAGTGAATTTAGCTTTGTAACCATTCTATTAGTATGAAATTATCAGATTTAAAGCCAGGTCAGGAAGCGATCATAAGTGAATTTGATAGTAATGATATATTTCTGAAACTTATGGAAATGGGATGTGTGCCAGGGGAAAGAATTTTCCTTGAGCAAGTTGCTCCATTAGGAGATCCGATTTCTATAAAAATATCCGGATACTCTCTTAGCCTTAGGTTGAATGAGGCGGAACACATCCAAGTGGAATTAATTAATTGATTATCAATAACTTAAATGAATATCGGTCTTTACTTCGGTTCATTTAATCCCATTCATATAGGCCACCTTATCATTGCTAACCATGTTTTGAATGAAACATCTATAAACAAGATCTGGTTTATAGTTTCACCACAAAACCCATTTAAAGAAAGCAAATCATTATTAAATGAATTCGATCGATTGCATTTAGTGCGACTTGCAACGCAGGATGACAACCGAATTAAATGTTCAGACATAGAATTCAATCTTCCCAAACCATCCTACACTTCAAATACATTGGCTTTTTTGTCTGAAAAATATCCCGAACACCAATTCTCTATAATAATGGGAAGCGATAGCTATCAAAACCTTGATAAATGGAAAAACTACGAAACAATAATTAATAATTATCCAGTGTTTGTTTATAAACGAGAGGGACATGAAATTAAAAAGACTTTTGATAAAGAAGCTGTAACTCTAAATGCTCCAATAATTCAAATCTCGGCATCGCAAATAAGAGAACATATAAGATCTGCAAAATCGATACGATATCTCGTTCCCGAAATTGTGAGAGAAGAAATTGAATCACGAAAATTTTATAAGCAAAAGGATTAAAAGATAGCTCCAAGAATCACGCAAGCAATAACCACAAATGGAGGTGGAATCCTTGTATACTGTAATAAAGTAAATGTTCCTGC
>DATDCP010000026.1:0-3176 GCA_036524255.1 Chitinophagaceae bacterium | reverse complement strand
CCCTAAAACCTTCAAAATGACAGCATATTCGGTTTTTTGGCAGATATTTGCAGCCCAGCTCTCTTTGGCCTATTTAAAATCGGGAGCAGAGAAACGAGACCTCGATGAAAGATTTCCAATATATCACCAGTCAGCATCCGGCATTTGTTGAAAATTTATACCAGGATTTTGTAAAAGATCCTGCGAGTGTAGACCCGGAATTCAGAAAATTTTTTGAAGGATTCGATTTTGCGATCGCAAGTGGTAAGCCAACAACTAATGGGAATGGTGCAGCATTAAAAGAAGCTGCGCCGGTTGCAGCAGAAAGAAGTGGCACCGATTGGAAACGGGAACTTGGTGTATATCGAATGATTCTTGGTTATCGTAACAAAGGTCATTTGATCGCTAAAACAAATCCAATTCGTAAACGAAAAGATCGTGGTGCAAACCTGGATCTTGAATTCTTTGGTTTTACTGAAGCCGATCTTGACAAAACTTTTAATGCGGGAAATTTAATTGGACTTGGTGCAACTACTTTAAAAGATATCATTGCTCATCTTGAAAAATGCTATGCTCATCATGTCGGTATTGAATTCAAATACATAAGCAACCAGGAGGAAATAGATTGGCTGACAAATGAAATGGAGAAAAAATTTCATGAAAAATTTTCATTGGATCAGCAGTCGCGAATTTTAGAGAAGTTGAATCAAGGTGTGATGTTTGAAAAATTCCTCCATACAAAATATGTTGGTCAGAAAAGATTTTCATTAGAAGGTGGGGAGACAACAATTCCGGCATTGGATGCAATTATAAATTCTGCTGCAACTCTGGATGTGCATGAAGTTGTAATCGGTATGGCGCATCGTGGTAGGTTAAATATCCTTGCAAATGTGATGGGTAAAACCTATGAACAGATCTTTAGTGAGTTTGAAGGAACGGCGAAGTTGGATCAAACAATGGGAAGCGGGGATGTAAAATATCATATGGGTTATGGAAGTGAAGTGCAAACTCCTGATGGAAGAACAATGCATTTGAAGTTAATGCCCAATCCTTCACATCTTGAAGCAGTGGATCCGGTCGTTGTTGGTTTTTCAAGGGCAAAGGCGGATATTATGTATGCAAGTCATTATGATAAGATACTTCCAATATTGATTCATGGTGATGCAGCATTGGCCGGACAAGGAATTGTTTACGAGGTTTTGCAGATGAGTTACCTGGACGGTTTTTATACCGGGGGCACAATTCATTTTGTAATTAATAACCAGCTCGGATTTACTACTGACTTTGATGATGCAAGAAGTTCAGATTATTGTACATCATTAGCAGCAGCAATACAAGCTCCTGTATTACATGTAAACGGGGATGATCCTGAAGCAGTGGTGAAGTGTGTAGAGCTAGCAACAAGATTCAGACAAAAATATCATTCAGATATTTTTATTGATATGGTTTGCTATCGTCGTCATGGACATAATGAAGGCGATGATCCAAAATTTACACAACCGCATTTATATGCATTGATCGATAAACATCCAAATCCAAGAGAAGTATATGTAAAATACTTGTTGGAAAACGGAGAAGAAGATGCACAGGAGTTGGCAAAAGGAATGGAAAAGAAATTCTGGGCTGATCTGCAGGAGCGATTAGATGAAGTGAAACAAAATCCATTGCCTTATAAGTATCAGCCGCCGGAACTTGAATGGAAAAAATTACACAGGGCAACGATCGAAGATTTTGATAGTTCCCCTGTTTCTGCAATAGGTGAAGTAGCCTTCAAAACAATTTTTGATGCTTTGATGAAATGGCCGGAAGATTTTAAACCATTGCGTAAAGTGGAAAAGTTGTTGCAGGATAAAGTGAAATTATTTCAAACAGAAAATAAAGTTGACTGGGCTACTGGAGAATTACTTGCTTACGGAAGCTTGTTGCTTGATGGAAAAGATGTAAGAATGAGTGGCCAAGATGTACAGAGAGGAACATTCAGTCATCGTCATGCTGTATTACGTAATGAAGAAAATGATAAAGCGTATAATCGCTTAAGTGCAGTGCCTGGTGCAAAAGGAAAATTCAACATATATAATTCACTGTTGAGTGAATATGGTGTTCTTGGTTTTGAATATGGTTATGCCATGGCTAATCCGAATGCGTTAGTGATCTGGGAAGCACAGTTTGGTGATTTCGGTAATGGCGCACAAACAATGATCGACCAGTTTATAGCTGCCGGCGAACAAAAATGGAACAGGATGAATGGAGTTACCATGTTACTTCCGCATGGATATGAAGGACAGGGACCGGAACATAGCAGCGCAAGGTTAGAAAGATTTTTACAAATGTGTGCAGAGTTGAATATGGTGGTAACAAATATTACAACGGCTTCTAACTTTTTCCATGCATTACGCAGACAGCTGCTTTGGTCATTCAGAAAACCATTGATCAATTTTGCACCAAAAGCAAATCTTCGTCACCCGGGTTCTTATTCTGTAATGAGTGAGTTTACGAACGGAGGATTTAAGGAAGTGATCGACGACTCATTTGCTGATGAATCGCAAGTAAATAAAGTTTTATTCTGTAGCGGAAAAGTTTACTTTGATCTTGCAGAGAAACAACAAAAGGATGGAAGAAAAGATATTGCCATCATTCGTGTTGAGCAATTATATCCTTTGCCATTAAATCAACTCGACGATCTGTATGCTAAGTATAATAAAGCAACATGGTTTTGGGTACAGGAAGAACCATTAAATATGGGAGCAGCTTCGTTTTTGAAAATGAATTTGCATAGCATTAATTATGGCGTGATCAGTCGCCAGCCATCAGCATCAACAGCAACTGGTTATAATAAGGTACATGTGCAGGAGCAGGCGGAGATCGTTGAAACGGCATTTTCGATATAATGTGCCAATTTGCAAATATGCAGATGTGCAAATGGAGGTTGATAGTTGAATAGCGATATAAAGTACAAGAGTGCGACGCAAGGGGAGATGATAAGAGGGTAACCACAAACTATAAACTACAAACGAGAAACTAATTCTATGATCGATATAAAAGTTCCAACGGTGGGCGAATCAATAAGCGAAGTCACTTTATTAAAGTGGACAAAGAATGATGGTGATTATGTAGAAAGAGATGAAGTGATCGCTGAATTAGAAAGTGAGAAAGCAACTTTTGAAGTGAATGCTGAAAAAGCTGGCGTTATTAAATTG
>DATDCP010000025.1:0-4195 GCA_036524255.1 Chitinophagaceae bacterium | reverse complement strand
ATGTATTGTATCCAAGCTTTGCATTATAAGTAAAATGATCTCCTATTGAACCTTTGAAGCCGGCAAATCTCTCGGTGATCCATGTGTTTTTTAAACTGCCGGGTGCTTCTATATAAGGATTAATATTTGCGAGGTATTGATAAGAAGTTCTCCTGATATAACCTGACATCCCTGCCTGGAAAGTAAATCTTTTGTCTCCTGTGCTTGCCTCGATCAGCATGTTTGGAAACATCTTAAAAGTCTTATTATCCCATGACGGACGAATACCGACCTGTGCACTAACCTTCGGGGTTTTGAATAAAACTGACGGGCTTATATAAAAGAACGTATTATCCTGCGCAGATTTATTATCGGGCTTATACTTTGTCAGATCAGCAGTAGCGCTAAGATCAACGGCAAAAACTTTACCGACCGATTTTTGCAGCGGAAGATTTATATACGTGTTGCTTTCACTATTTTTTCTGCCATCATTAAATACATTAATAAGAATTTCGGGCGAATATGAGATACCAAATTGTGTATTATTAATATTATGAAAGCCTACCCCACCCCTCCATGTCTGGAAATTTTGTTCAAGAGAATCCTTCGGAGGAATAGAACTGATCGTTGGATCAAGACCATATTTATAATAACGATCCTGGCGCATGCCAAGCTGCGCATTCCATTCTAAATTCTTACGTGTCTGGAAAAATCCTTTCAGGTCAACATTTGTATTGCGATAATCCTGGTAAAGTTCTTTTCCCGATGATGAAATATGTTTTGCAAAAATATTAAGCCCTGCTGTTTTTCCATCGCCAAAAGAGATCCCCGCTTGTACAAAAGGAGTCTTTAAGCTTCCAAATCCCGCTTTGATAAAACTATTCATATCCCAGTAACCACCCGAATCAATATCCAACGCAAGCGGCCGAAGACTTCCCGGAGTATAAGCAAATAACAAATTCTGATTAGGAATATCGTAATTCAATTTGGGCTTCGTTGTATCATTTACGGCAGGAGATGCATTAAAATTAATTTTAGCTGATTCTTTCAATACAGGTTTAAATGCTGAAGTAATATCAACAGTACCTTTCTTTTTTGTAGTGTCTTGCTGTGAAAAGGTGATCACAAATGAAAAAACTCCAACTCCTAATATTAAAATCTTCTTCATAGTTATTTTGCTTTCGTGATCAATAATTACTTATTGATCTGGGTTCGTTTAATTATTGCCAACCTTACTATTTTTACCTTCTTCATCTATCACTTTGTTCAACTTCTCCTGTGCTTCCTTCTTAAATTCAGGTACTATCGAATTGTCAACAATACTTTGATAAGTAGCTTTTGCATTGAAATAATCTTTTTGCTTGAAATAAACATCGCCAAGAAGGATATAAGATTTTGTTACCCAGAAATCATAAGATCCTGATTTATTAATTACTTCAAACGCTGATTTTTCTGCATCGGTAAGTTTGTTCAATGCAAACCAACTATTGGCAATTTCATATCTCGCTTCTGCAGCAAGTGCTGCTTTATTTAACGATACAACTGATTTAAAATTTGCAATTGCAAGATCATGCTGGCCATTTACCTGGTAAGCTTTTGCAATAGCCATGTTAGCTAGAGCTTTATCATCAGTGCTGCTTCCTTTTAAGGTTACCAATTCATTTGCATTCTCAAGAGCCGCACTCCATTTTTGTAACTGATACTGACAGCGGAGCAAACCACGCATTGCTTCCAACCTGCTCTCCTGTCCTGAAGCAAGCTGCTTTAATTCCGCATAATAACTTTCTGCCTGTGCATAATCTTTTTTCTCAAAGAAATAAATTCTTGCCGTCTGCAGGATCGCCTTTTCAGCAAAACGATTTGGCGCCTTTTCTGCAACAGGTTGATATCCGCTCAGGGCACTGGTCCAATCTTTCTTTTCAAAATAAATTTCACCACGATAAAAATTTGCATCTAAAGAATAGGCTCCTTCCGGGAAACGCTGTACATAATTATTAAATGCTGTTAATGCAGCATTCGTATTTCCGCTTTGATACTGTGTTAGTGCAGCCGACCATGAAAGTGAATCTTCAGTACTTACATCCAATGGCCTTCCCATTTGACGCATATAGTTGGCATATTCATCAGGCTTTCCATCTTCTACATAAATGCTTTTGATATTGTCCAATGCTTCTTCTGCTTCAGGAGAGTTAGGATATGTTTGAACCAAAGTTTTGTATTGAGACAATGCTTCACGGTTATTATTCAAATTATAATTTGCAATAGCGAGTTTTAATTGTGCCTGTGGCTTCAAACTATTATTTGTCGAAAGTTTTAATACATTGTTTAAAGGAGCGATCGC
Source organism: Chitinophagaceae bacterium (assembly GCA_036524255.1). Taxonomy (GTDB): domain Bacteria; phylum Bacteroidota; class Bacteroidia; order Chitinophagales; family Chitinophagaceae; genus VBAS01. The sequence continues at coordinate 1,875 of DATDCP010000025.1, read as the reverse complement.
TTCACGAAAACGTTCATCGGCGAGATAAGCGTTGGCAATTTCCATGTTTGCATCACCAACAAGTGATGAAGTTGGGAACTTTCTCGCCATCGTATTCATCAAACTGATCTTTTCATTAGAACTTCTTACGCCAGCGATCATAGCAACCTGGAAAGTTGCATAATCCTCAGCCGGCCATGAAAGTTTGATCACATTATCATACATTGACTTTGCCCGGCTATAATCACGGTTCATAAAATAACAATCGGCACTGCGTATGTAGGCGTCCTGTGTGATCGCATCTGAATTCAATGCTGGATTTTTTCCAACTTGTTCAAAAAACTTTAATGCTGCCGGGTAATTTTCCTTTCTTAAATAACAATAACCAAGATTATACCTGATCGTATTTGCATTTGCTTCACCCGATGCCGGTGCCCCCGCATCTAAATAAGCATTGTAATATTTAATTGCATTATCTAATTTATCGGCTCGGTAAGCAATTTCCCCTTTCCAGAAATTTATTAAAGGAAGAACTGCTCCGTTATTCGGATCTTTCAGCGCTTTATCCAAAAGAGCGTCTGCCTGCAGCAAATTCCCATCATTTATTAATTCAGCGGCTCTTCCAAACAGGATCCGCGGATAGGTTTTCTTTGAAGTTTCAGATGGGCTTTTAAGCCCCTCCATCAACGCCAATGCATCTTTATAATTATTTGTATTGGCAAGCACCATTACCATCAGGTCTCTTGCTTCAGTATTATAATTTGAATTAGGGTAATCAGCCAGAAAGGAACTCAGGCTATTCAGCGCTTCATCCTGATAACCGAGTTCATAAGAAAGTTTTGCGTACTGGAATTTAGAAATTTCCTTTTGAGCCTTATTACTACTGTTTGATGCGCAAAATAAAAACGCATTCCTCGCATTTGCCTTCTCACCGACTTTCAAATAAGAATCTCCAAGAAGATACATGGCATGCTGGCTCAATGAATCATCTTTCCCACTTAATTGTTTGAATCCATTAATTGCTTTTGGATATTTACCCGCCATATAATAACTGTATGATAATTCATACAGGTTCTCTCTCGTCACTTTTTCCGCCTTTGACACATAATCTTCGAGGTATGGGAGTCCTTTATCAAATTCTTTTCGCTCAAAGTATCCATGCCCCAGCATGAGTTTCATTTCACGATCGTAGTATTGAGCATTGCCTCCTTTGATCTTTTTTTCAGCATAAGCGATCGCTTCGTCTTTTTTACCTTGTATGTAATATATCTGGGCTATATAATATGGCACGACTGATTCATACGCCTTTTCATTCTCTACTATTTTAAAACTTTCCAATGCTTCATTATAATTACGATCACGAAAAGCCAGGAATCCGTAATAATAGTTCGCATCAATATAATTAGGATCGTCTTTGATCTGTCTTATTGAATTAAAAAGCGGTTTGGCCTGGTTAAATTTTTGCAAAGTGAAATAAGAATAACCCTGGTGAAATTTCATGTCAGATATTTCACGATTACTTAAGTTGGCAATACCAGCATCTTCATAATATTTAGCTGCCTCAGGAAAATTTTGGTTACGGTAATAAAACTCTGCAAGATGAAAATTCATTTGTTGTACCCGGGCATTATTTTCCTCTAACTCGATAAAATCTGTGGCAGTTTCTTCTGCACGGCTTTCATTTTGTTTTAGGGCAAGAACGGTTGTGTAATAATTGATTTCCTGGGTCACCAGTGCATCATTAATGTAATTTGTTTCCTTAGATGCCTGCTTCAGTTCCTTGAATAATGGATAAGCGAGACTATACTGCTCTTTCTGATAGTATTCCTTTGCTTCTTTAAACTTTTCCTGCGGGTCTTTAAAAATAAAGGTTTGCTGGGCATTGAGAGAAAAAAC
>DATDCP010000024.1:0-2450 GCA_036524255.1 Chitinophagaceae bacterium | reverse complement strand
TTGGTGAAGACAGAAGCCATTTTTAAAAAACTGGTACCTTCTGTGCCTTTTGATTACCAGTTTGCCGATACCGAGTATGGATTAAAATTCGCTGCTGAAGAACGCATAGGCAAACTGGCTTCTGTATTTGCAACCTTGGCTATTCTCATTTCCTGCCTTGGATTGTTTGGACTCGCTTCCTTCGTTGCAGAAAAACGAACCAAGGAAATAGGAGTACGCAAAGTGCTGGGAGCTTCTGTATATACTCTATGGAAGATGTTATCGAAAGACTTTGTGATCCTGGTAATTATTTCCTGTTTGATTGCCACTCCTGTCGCCTCGTATTACTTACACCTATGGCTACAGAAATATGAATATCGCACCGAGATCAGTTGGTGGATATTTCCTGTTGTGATAGCAGGATCTTTAATGATCACAATAATAACTGTAAGCTTCCAGGCAATAAAAGCAGCTATTGCCAACCCTGTGAAATCATTAAGAACCGAATAAAAGTTTCACTATGATCAAAAATTATATCAAGATCGCAATCCGAAATATATGGGCGAATAAAACATTCTCCTTTATAAATATTGTTGGTCTTTCAGTTAGCATGTCGTTGGGATTACTGATCATTTTAATTGTGAAGGAGCAATACTCGTTTGATAATTTTCATAAAGATGCCGATCGCATCTATCGTGTTGACACAAGAGCATTGCGTGTGGGCGGCGGAAGCGAGGATTATGCTACTGTACCTACGCCATTGGCAACAGTGTTAAAAGAAAATTATTCTTTTACTGAAGACATCGTTCGCTTGAATCGTCGGCTAAACCAGGATATTGTATTTGAAAATATAAGAGTTCCGGTTTCAGGTTTGTTTGCCGATCCGTCATTTTTGAAAGTTTTCAATTTTAAATTGGAGAAAGGCGATCCCGCTACTGCTTTATCATCACCTGCCAGTCTTGTTCTTACACAGGAAACTGCAAAGAAGATATTTGGTAATGAAGATCCATTAGGTAAAATAATTGAAATAAAAGGATATGGAAATTTTACTGTAAGTGGCGTGTTGGATAAGTTTGCCGGAAAAACACATTTTGATTTTGAAGTGTTGGCATCGATGAATGCATTGCCTGTACTGGAGAAGCAAAACATAATGTCACCATCGCTGGGAAGCTGGACAAATTACTATTCCGGTCTTACTTATATAAAATTGCAGAAAGGCAAAACAGAAAAAGAGGTGAATGCAGCACTTGCCGAGATCAGTAAAAAATATTATACCGGAGTTAAATTAGAAACAAGGGACAAGGGCTATGAATTTTTCCTGCAGCCATTAACTAAAATAAGTCCGGGCCCGGTACTTTCAAATAATATGGGCAGGGCAATGCCGAAAGTCATTTTAACCTTTCTTACTGTGCTTGCCCTGGTGATCATGATCATGGCAGGATTGAACTATACCAATTTAATGATCGCAAAATCATTGAAACGTGCAAGAGAGATCGGTGTTCGAAAAGTAATGGGGGCAAATCGCTGGCAGGTATTTATGCAATTTGTTGGAGAGTCAGTTGTTTTTTCAATTCTTGCTTTGGTTGTTTCTTATCTTATTCTCCAGTTTCTTAAATTCTCTTTTCTTCAGTTCAGGCTTACTCAATCATTTTCTGTTGATCTTAAAGAATCGGGTATCATATATATATTCTTCTTTTTGTTCGCTATTGCGGTTGGAGTTATTGCAGGTCTTTTGCCTGCTACTTATCTCTCCGGCTTCAAGCCTGTGCATGTTTTAAAAAATAAAATTGGTTCAAAACTCGGAACAAGGGTCACTTTCAGAAAAGTATTGATGGTGATACAGTTTACTTTATCACTGGTATTTATCATCTGCGTATTATTTATATACCAGCAAGTAAACTTTATGCTTGCAAAAAATTATGGCATCAACGAGAAAAATATTCTCAATCTTCGATTGCAGGGAAATGATCATGAAAAACTGGCGAATGATATAGTAAAGATTAGCGGGGTTAAAAGAGTTGGGGCCGTATCGCATAGTCTTGGAACCTCTGCTGACAGGGCAAGTGATTACAGGCGCAATATTTCTGATGAACCTTTTGTAATGAGAGATTTTTGTGTTGATGAAAATTACTTGCAGAATCTCGAGGTGAAATTTGTTGCAGGAAGAAATTTCAGAGCTGGCTTATCGAAAGAAAGAGAATCAGAAGTGATATTGAATGAAACGGCTTTAAAGAGTTTTGGTTTTAAAGATCCAGGCGCTGCTCTTAACCAGGTTATTTATGGTGAAGATTCAGTTCAATTGCAGGTAGTAGGTGTAGTGAAAGACTTTCATTTCCGCACAATGGAATATGCTATCGGGCCAGTGGCTTTTCGTTATCGTCCCCAGGATTTTGCCCTTCTGAGTATTGCTATTGATCCTGCGGCAATGACTACTGTACCTCCAGCCATTGCATCTATTTGGAAAAAATACG
>DATDCP010000023.1:0-3276 GCA_036524255.1 Chitinophagaceae bacterium | reverse complement strand
CCGTTAAATAAATCTATGTGGAATGTGCAGATGGATGCTTTAAAGGATAATTACCGGGTAATAGCATATGATATCCGCGGACATGGAAACTCTGATCCGGGTATTGATAATTTCTCTATTGAACTTTTTGTCAACGACCTGCTCCGGCTCATGGAAAAGTTAGGGATTAAAAAATCAATCCTGTGTGGGTTATCCCTGGGCGGATACATTGCATTAAATGCAGTTTTAAAATATCCCGATCGTTTTGATGCGCTTATTTTAAATGATACACAATGTATAGCTGATACACCCGAAATAAAAGAAAACAGGTGCATCTCAATTATCCGAATTAAAGAAAAAGGAGTAGAACTGTATGCTGAGGAAAGTATAAAAAAACTTTTTTCACCTGAATCTTTCACAAAAAAGAAAAATGTAATTGCTGAAGTGACGGAGATGATCATAAGTATTCCGAAACAAACCCTTTACAATACCCTGCATGCTTTGGCAGAACGTAAAGAAACCTGTACCCGGTTACAGGAAATAAATATTCCAGTACTGATCATGGTTGGCGAAGAAGATAAAATAACCCCAATTGCCGCCGCACAGCAGATGCATGAAAAGATATTGAATTCGACACTGAAAATTATTCAACATGCAGGTCATCTAAGCAATCTCGAGAATGCAACTGCATTTAATACTCCCCTGGTGAAATTTTTAGAGCTCGTTGGCAAAAAATCATTTTTGTTTAAGCGATACAGATGGGAATTAAATTAGTACATATTTTCAACCGGGTTTATGATAGATAAACATAAAATTGAACAAGAAGATCAATCATTCCAGTTACTGAAAAAATGGTAGATATAGGTCCGTTTAATATAAGCAGGAAAGAATTCGCTCCGCTCGATCCCTCCCATCATTGGTGCAGCGATGCTTGTTGGTAGCCTTGCAATAATTGTCATTAGCAGAAAACGCTGTAACTAACCTGCACTAATTCACCTGAATTCAATTAATGTGTGAATTATATAACCTATTTGAAGTATTATATAACATTTCCTGAGGCAAAATGACTCATCTTCAGCAGTACCCGGTATAAAAAGAGGGGCTATTTGAAAATATTCATTAAACACATGGTAAGCAACCGCTGTAAAATGGCGGTGAAAGAGGAGCTGAGAAAGCTTGGGCTGCATTTTATCGTCGTCGATTTAGGTGAGGTAGAGATCATGGAAAATATTTCAGCCGAACAACGTGAGCAAATGAAAGCCGCCTTATTGATCTCCGGATTTGAGTTAATGGACGACAAAAAAGCAATACTAATTGAAAAAATTAAAACTGCTGTTATTGAAATGGTTCATCATTCAGATGAAAACATTAAAACAAATTTCTCTGATTTTTTAAGTGAAAAATTAAGCCACAATTATACCTACCTGGCAAATTTGTTCTCCGAGGTCCAGGGAACCTCGATCGAGCAATTCATCATTGCCCATAAAATTGAGCGGATAAAAGAATTGATCATTTATGATGAGCTGAACATTACAGAGATCGCCTGGAAGATGAATTACAGCAGCGTTGCCCATTTATCCAACCAATTTAAAAAAGTTACAGGCCTCACTCCTTCGCATTTTAGACAACTAAAAAATAAAAGACGAATCTCGATTGAAGACATTGATGGGGTGCCGAAAGTTATTGAAACAAATGGAATAAACTAAAACGAAACAATTTTATCAGGACAAAATATGGCAAAAATAAAAAAATCGGATAAAGATGAATTGCTTATAGCTCTTAAAGAACTTGCTCTTCAAAAACAAGAGAAAAAGAAACTATCAGCCGAGTTAAACATTGCACGAAAAGAACTTGCCTTTCAAAAAAAAGAGAAAGGAAACCGGGCAGCAGAGTTAGGGATTGCCAATATAGAACTTGCCTTTCAAGATGAAGAGAAAGGGAAACGGGCGGCAGAGTTAGGAATTGCTAACAAAGAACTTGTCTTTCAAAACAAAGTAAAAGAAAAACGGGCAGCAGAGTTAGTCATTGCTAACGAAGAACTTGTTTTTCAAAACAATGAGAATCAAAAACGGGAAATTGCAAAAAAAGAACTTGAAGTTTACAGCAATTCTGCAAAATTAGCTTCCCAATATTCTCGTAGCCTTATTGAAGCAAGTCAAGACCCATTGGTAACTATAAGTACTGAAGGTAAGATCACGGATATGAATGAAGCGTTGGCGAACATTACAGGTTTGACACGTGAAAAACTTACCGGCACCGACTTCTTCGATTATTTTACCGAACCACAAAAGGCCCGGGAAGTTTACCAGGAAGTATTTGCAAAAGGATTTGTAGCAGACTACCCCTTAACTATAAAAGACCATAAACAAACAGATGTGCTATTTAACGGGTCTGTTTATAAAGATGAACAGGGAAAAGTGCTTGGCGCCGTTGTGGTGGCAAGAGATATTACTGAACAAAAAAGAATTGAAAAAGAATTAATAGAAGCAAAAGTGTTTGCTGAACTCGCAACATTAATTGCTGAAGAAGCAAAAGGTAAAGCCGAAACTGCTACAGGGATTGCAGAAGATGCGGTGAAAGCAAAACAGCAGTTTTTGTCAAACATGAGTCATGAGATCCGTACACCCATGAATGCGATCATCGGCTTTACGAAGGTGTTGTTGAAAACGGATCTGTCTGCAAAGCAAAAAGAATATTTGTCCGCCATCAAACTAAGTGGTGATGCATTGATCGTGCTGATCAATGATATTCTTGACCTGGCAAAAGTAGATGCAGGAAAAATGACATTTGAACAAACACCGTTCAAAATGGTCTCATCCATATCGGCCATGCTTCACATGTTTGAACCAAAGATCCAGGAAAAGAATTTAGAATTGGTAAAAGAGTATGATAACAGGATCCCTGAAGTGTTGTTGGGCGATCCTGTGCGTTTACACCAGATCATTTTAAATCTTTTGAGTAATGCCGTGAAGTTTACAACAAAAGGAAAAATTACGGTAAACGTTAATTTACTTCATGAAGATGAGCAGAAGGTTACGATTGAATTTGCAGTGACCGATACGGGAATTGGAATACCACCAGATAAAATAGAAAAGATCTTTGAAAATTTTCAGCAGGCATCCAGCCGTACATCAAGATTGTATGGAGGAACTGGATTAGGCCTTTCAATTGTTAAACAGTTAATAGAACCACAGGGTGGAAGCATTCGTGTAAAAAGTATAATTGATGAGGGCTCTGTTTTCAGTTTCATTTTAAATTTTCAAAAAACAAATGCTGAAGTGGAATCAGAAGCGGAAA
>DATDCP010000022.1:0-9817 GCA_036524255.1 Chitinophagaceae bacterium | reverse complement strand
CCTTTAATGGTCATGATCACTTCTTTCTTTGGCTCTTTTATTTTTTCAATTTCTTCTTTGCTTTTACCTCCATCTTCAGCATAATGTTTTAGCATTGCTACTGAAGTTTCTTTTAACTCAGCCTTGCCTTCAACAACCACTGTTCTTCCGATCATATCCATAGGCATAGCAAATTCGTGGTCCTTTACTTTGATCATTACTGTAGTGCCATCATCTTTTTTCAATTTAGCCCAGCAACCCATTGCCTGGCATACTTCCACTACCTTGCCCTGGATCTTTCCCTCATACTTATTATCCGTCATCTTTTTTTCAAGATCGTTAACGCTTATAGGGGTTACTCCGGCTTCCGAATATTTACCATACACAACACCCGGTTTTGCAGATTCGGCATCCTGTGCATTTACAATTACCATTGCAGACAAAGCAACCAGCAGGGAAAATAATTTCTTCATAATTCTAAAAATTTAGGACAACAAATATCGGAATTAATTTCCCGGAATTAAAATGCATTTTAAGTGGGCCGTAATACCCCAAAAGTGGAATTTTTAAAAAATTATCCAAATAAATTAGTGTTGAAATACTAAAATCATTAGTTTCGCTGTTCAAATTAATTTTTAACTACAGCCCCCTGAAAACCTAATTTTGAGACATGGCAAAAACAGCAAAAGAAAAAACTACCGATATGTCAACCAACAATGAAAAATTAAAAGCGCTAAAGCTGACCATTGACAAGATCGAAAAAGATTATGGCAAGGGCAGCGTCATGATGATGAATGAAAAAGGAATTCATGAAATGGAAGTTGTGTCCACCGGATCCATTGGGCTTGATGTAGCTCTTGGAATAGGTGGGTTGCCAAGAGGAAGGGTTGTGGAAATTTATGGCCCCGAATCTTCAGGTAAAACGACCATTGCCACTCATGTGATCGCCCAGGCTCAAAAGAAAGGAGGCATGTGTGCCATCATTGATGCGGAACATGCTTTTGATAGCGCCTATGCTCAGAAATTAGGTGTTGATGTAGACAATTTACTGATCTCACAACCAGATTATGGCGAGCAAGCACTTGAAATTGCAGATCGTCTTATTCTTTCCGGTGCATTAGATGTTGTGGTAATTGATTCGGTAGCAGCTCTTGTTCCAAAAAGCGAGTTGGAAGGTGAAATGGGTGATAGTAAAATGGGCCTGCATGCACGATTGATGAGCCAGGCTTTAAGAAAACTTACAGCAACGATCTCCAAAACAAATACTATTTGCATTTTCATTAATCAATTAAGAGAAAAGATCGGGGTGATGTTTGGCAACCCTGAAACCACAACAGGCGGTAACGCATTAAAATTTTATGCTTCGGTTCGTCTCGATATTCGTCGTATGGCACAAATAAAAGACGGTGAAGAAGCGGTTGGTAATCGTGTAAAAGTAAAAGTGGTAAAAAACAAAGTGGCTCCTCCATTCCGTGCTGCAGAGTTTGATATCATTTTTGGAGAAGGTATTTCTAAATCAGGTGAGATCGTTGATATGAGTGTAGAATTGGGCATTGTTCAAAAAAGCGGAAGCTGGTTCAGCTATAATAGTGATAAACTTGGTCAGGGCCGTGATACGGTTAAACAACTGCTTATTGATAATCCTGAACTGGCAAATGAAATTGAAACCAAGATCAGGGAAAAGATAAAAGAAATGCAAACTGCATAAATTCTGTTTTTAGAATTAAACAAACATGGGTTAGTGAAGCCCGTCTTAAAATTTTGAGACGGGTTTTTTATTAACATATATCAAGTGAAGTCGTCAAATACGGATCAACCTTTGCATTGTCTTAATTGTTCATTATAACTCCGGAGGGTTTTCGGGGCAAATACGTCAAATAGGTTTCTAAACAATGTTGAAAAATCCTAAGAATAAGAAAACTTTGAAATGGTTGCTGATCGCGGGTGGCAGTTTATTGCTCATTGGCTTAGTCGTTTATTTTTATTTCGCAACACTGTCACATGACGATACTGCCAGCTTAAAAGCTGATTATACCGTTGAGGCCATTCCCTTTATCAAAGAATTCGAAAAAGATCATAAAGCCGCCAATAAAAAATATGCTGAAAAAATAATTGCAGTAAGAGGAATAGTAACGACAATAGAACCTGCAGACACAACGATGAATATAAAGATGGCAGATACCACAACCGGCTCTTATCTAATTTTTGCTTTTCAAGATCAACACATGGCCCAGGCAAAGAAATTAAAGCCCGGAGAAAATGTTCTTATTAAAGGGTCATGCAGTGATGGTATTTATAGTGATATCCTGGGCACTTATTTTATCAGTTTTAAACGCAGTACTGTAGAAAAAAATTAATTCTTTAACCAATAAATAAAAAAACAAAAATGAAAAAAATAATTTTATCTCTAATGATCGCTACGGTTTCGATGATGGCTTTCGCACAAAAGAAAACATCAACATCAGCCACCGTTTCATTTGATGCTACTACCCCAATAGATGCCCTGGCAAAAGCAGAAAATAAAACCGGAATAGCAGCAATCGACCCCGTAAAGAATACTGTACAGTTTGAAGCGGCGATCAAAAATTTTGCTTTTTCTAATCCAAAGATCCAGGAGCATTTCAATCAAAAGAGCTGGCTGAATTCTGACGAGTTTCCAAAGGCAACTTTTAACGGCGTGATCACAAATCCATCTGCAGTCAATTTCAACAAAGACGGGACTTACAGTGTTACGGTAGAAGGTGACCTTACGATAAAAGATAAAACTCAAAAAGTAACAACACCAGCAACGATTATTGTTGCAGGTAAAACTTTAAAAACAAACGCATCTTTCAATATTAAGTTAGCAGACTTTGGAGTAGAAGGTCAGCCGATCACCGCAGGAAAAGTTTCAGCTGAACCAAAGATCAGCGTATCAGCAGATCTGAATTAATTAATCGTAACTTTAGCATCAATGCCTTGCCTTATTGGTAAGGCATTTTTTTTAACTTATTTCTATATGACTACAAGAATTATGGAACGCCGGAAGCGTATTGCGCTGGTGGCACATGACAATAAAAAAAAGGAATTGATCGAGTGGGCGGTATTTAATAAAGCAACACTTGCTAAACATCGTTTATACGCAACAGGAACTACAGGCAGTTTGCTTGAAGAGAAACTTGATCAATCAATAACAAAATTGCAGAGCGGTCCCTTAGGTGGTGATCTACAAATAGGAGCTAAGATCGCGGAGGGTAAAATTGATGTGTTGATATTTTTCTGGGATCCGATGGAAGCCCAACCTCATGATCCGGATATAAAAGCCTTGTTGCGTATATCCGCAACCTGGAATATCCCGGTTGCCTGTGACAGGGCCACCGCAGATTTTATTCTTACATCACCATTAATGCAAGAAGCATATGAACCGGTGATCGAAGATTACTCTGTTTATATTATGAGAAAACTGAAGTAATAAGAAGTAAATTTGTTCCCCTGCATTTTATGGCTTTTAAACTTCATACACCTTATCCTCCTGCCGGCGATCAGCCGGATGCGATCCGTAATTTGACAGAGGGGATCTTGGATGGAGAAAAATACCAGACATTACTTGGAGTAACGGGTAGTGGTAAAACTTTTACTATCGCGAATGTTATTCAAAATGTTCAAAGACCGACACTGGTTCTTACGCATAACAAAACACTAGTGGCTCAGCTTTACGGTGAATTCAAACAATTCTTCCCGGAAAATGCTGTTGGATATTTTGTTTCTTATTACGATTACTATCAACCAGAAGCCTATCTGCCAGTAAGCGATGTGTATATAGAAAAAGATCTTTCTATTAATGATGAATTGGACAAGCTTCGCTTACATGCCACCTCTGAATTATTAAGTGGTCGCAGGGATATTATTGTGGTTGCATCTGTAAGTTGCATTTATGGTATCGGTAATCCTGATGAATTTGCAAATGGCATCATTCGCATTCATAAAAAACAAACGATCTCACGCCAGGGATTTTTACATTCACTTGTCAATATTCTTTATTCAAGAACAACGATCGAATTTAAACGCGGGACATTCCGTGTAAAAGGAGATACCGTTGATATTAACCTGCCTTATCTTGATAATGGCTATCGCATTACATTTTTTGGAGATGAAATTGAAGAGATAGAAAGTTTTGATGTAGTGACGGGAAAAAGAATAAGTGTAATGGATAATGCTGCGATCTTTCCGGCTAATCTTTATTTAGCGCCGAAAGACATGATCCAGCAAATTCTGTATGAGATACAGGATGAAATGAATGCACAGGTTTCCTATTTTAAAAATTCCGGAAAATATATTGAAGCGCAACGTTTGAGTGAAAGAGTAAATTATGATGTTGAAATGATCCGGGAATTGGGTTATTGCAATGGAGTAGAAAACTATTCAAGATTTTTTGACAGAAGAAAACCGGGGACAAGGCCATTCTGTTTGCTCGATTATTTCCCGCACGATTTTTTATGTGTTATCGATGAAAGCCATCAAACAATTCCACAAGTAAGCGGAATGTATGGCGGGGACAGAAGCCGAAAATTAATTCTTGTTGATTATGGTTTTCGTTTGCCTTCCGCATTGGATAATCGTCCACTGAACTTTCATGAGTTCGAATCAATGCTGAATCAAACAATTTTTGTTTCTGCAACACCTGATGATTTTGAATTAGAAAAATGCGGTGGAGTAGTCGTAGAACAAGTTGTTCGCCCAACAGGATTGCTCGATCCACCAATTGAAATAAGACCAAGCGTAAATCAAATTGATGATCTGCTGGATGAAATTGATAAACGTGTGACAAAAGGTGACCGTGTGCTTGTAACAACTCTCACTAAACGAATGGCCGAAGAGATGGATAAATATCTTCATCGAATCAATATAAAATCAAAATACATACACAGCGAAGTGGATACTTTGGAAAGAGTGGAGATACTTCGCGAATTGCGATTAGGGAAGATCGATGTATTGGTTGGAGTAAACCTTTTGCGTGAAGGTTTAGATCTTCCGGAAGTATCATTAGTAGCAATTCTTGATGCAGATAAAGAAGGTTTTTTAAGAAATGAAAAAAGCTTGACTCAAACGGCAGGTCGTGCCGCAAGAAATGTGGATGGCCTTGTAATTTTTTACGCAGATAAGATGACGGAAAGCATGCAGAAAACAATTGATGAAACGAACCGTCGCCGGGAAAAACAAATCGAATGGAATATTAAATACGGAATCACACCTAAAACAATTATAAAAACCACCCAGGATGTTTTTGCACAAACATCTGTATTAGATATTAAAGGATATGATCCCGCCAATCCTTATGCTATTCAACCAGGCGAAGACCTGGTAACTATTGCTGCAGAAGACCAGGCTGAATACAAAACCATCCCTCAGGCAGAAAAAGCCATTTCAAAAATTAAAAAAGAAATGGAAAAAGCGGCACGAGATCTTGATTTTATGGAAGCTGCAAGATTGAGAGATGAAATGTTCAGACTCCAAAAGCAACTGGAAGAATTGAAAAAATGAGTACAACCCGAAAAAAATATTCGTAGTAATACGAATCCCTCCCCGGTACAATTGCCCGATTTTAATTTTTAGCTTTTATAAAATTTTGCGCACCATTATTCGTTTTATAGTTTAGTCGAACGAATCTAAATCCAATTTTTATGAAAAGACGCATCCGTAAAATCGTTAACTTTTTTGCATTCAACCTGCTGTTCTTTGCTCTTTACCTGAACTTTATTCATAAAGACAGGGCGAATAGTGACATAGCTCCTGCTGTTGTAAGCTCTCCGGCTACTAATTCTGCTGCTTATACAGGAACTGTGCTTGTTCAGAATCCTGAAAAATATTTGAGTAAGGAAGAAGAAGAGGCTAATAAAGATCATCAGCAGTAAAACTGACTACTAAAAAGAAATTCATGCCTTAACCGGAAAAGTATCCGGTTAAGGCATTTTTATTGGCTCGCTATGATTTTTTTATCTTAGCAGGATGTCAAAAAAACTTTTTCTGCTCGATGCCCTTGCTTTGGTGTTCAGAGCCTATTATGCACTCATCCGCAATCCGCGAATAACTTCAAAAGGAAAGAACACAAATGCACAGTTTGGCTTTACCAATACTTTGCTTGAACTGATCAATAATCAGAAGCCAACCCACCTGGCTGTGTGTTTTGATACGGAAGCTCCAACAGAACGACACACAGATTTTGTAGACTACAAAGCAAATCGCCAGGAAGCTCCAGAAGATCTGATAGCCGCCATACCCGATATAAAAAAAATAATCCAAGGTTTTAATGTTCCTGTTGTTGAACTTGATGGCTATGAAGCTGATGATATTATTGGTACGTTAAGTAAGCTGGCTGCAAAAGAAGGCTATGAAGTGTTCATGGTGACCTCCGATAAGGATTATGGTCAATTGGTAAATGACAAGGTGAAAATTTACAAACCGGGCTACCAGGGAGGTGATGTTGAATTAATGGGACCGAAGGAAGTTTGCGAAAAATGGAATATTAAAGACGTAAGCCAGGTGATCGATGTGTTGGGCCTAATGGGTGATGCAGTCGATAATATTCCGGGCATTGCGGGAGTTGGAGAAAAAACGGCAGCTAAGCTTCTTGCTGAATATGAAACATTGGAAAATGTTTTAAAGAATGCTGGCAATATCAAAGGCAAACTGGGAGAAAAAGTAGCAGCGGGAAAAGATCTTGCTATCCTAAGTAAAAAATTGGCAACGATCATTACTAATGTACCGGTAGAATTTCATGAAGAAAATTTCAGGATGAAGGAAATTAACAAAGACATACTAAGAGATGTTTTTGCAGAGCTGGAATTTAAAACACTTGGTAAAAGAGTATTGGGTGATGAATTTGCGATCACTGTTTCCAATAAAGATTTTATTAAAAAAGAACAACCTGTCGGCGTACAAACCGACCTGTTTGGAAATATAATTGAAACTGCTGCTCCAGCAATACCTGTTGAACAAGCTTCATCAAATGGAAGTGACTCGGGAGAATCGATATCTGTTAGTAAGAATATTAATAATACTCCCCACAAATATGAAGCAGTACAAGATCATGCTGCCATAAAAAACTTGGTGACAGAATTAAAGAAACATGATGAAATATGTTTTGATACTGAAACAACAGGTATTGATGCAAATGAGGCAGAATTAGTTGGGTTGAGTTTTTCTATAAAGGCTGGCGAGGCATATTATATTCCGTGTCCGCCAGATCAAAACAAGACAAAAGAGATCCTTGCTTTGTTCGAACCTTTATTTAATGATAAAAGCAAAATATGGATCGGGCAAAATACTAAATACGATATGCTCGTATTGAAATGGTATGACATAGAATTAAAAGGAAAAATTTTTGATACTATGCTTGCTCACTATGTAATAGAGCCAGATGGAAAAAGAAGCATGGATCAATTGAGTGCAAAATATCTTGGCTATGAACCGGTGCATATTGAAGAACTGATCGGCAAAAAAGGAAGAGCGCCTCAGGGAAGCATGCGGGATGTGGAACTTGAAAAAATCAAAGAGTATGCTGCTGAAGATGCTGACATCACTCTGCAATTGAAACAGATCTTTTTACCCCAATTAAAAGAAAAAGAAGTTGAAAAGGTTTTTTACGAAGTGGAAAACCCGCTTGTAAAAGTTTTGACTGACATGGAATTTGAAGGTGTAAAGATCGACGAGGATTTTTTAAAAGACTATTCTAAAGAGTTAGAAAAAGATGCAAAGAAAGCGGAGGAGAGTGTTTACAAACAAGCCGGAGTTCGTTTCAATCTTGCTTCACCAAAACAGTTAGGCGAAGTATTGTTTGATAAACTCAAACTTGATCCTTCTGCTAAAAAAACAAAAACAGGCCAATATCAAACTGGTGAGGATGTATTGTTGAAACTTGCAGCAAAGGAAAATAAGATCGCTGAAGATATTCTTGTTTTCAGGGAAATGACAAAATTGAAATCAACCTATGTTGATTCATTACCATTGCTTATTAATAAAAAAACAGGAAGAGTTCATACAACTTATGGACAAGCGGTAGCGGTTACAGGCCGTCTTGCGAGTAACAACCCAAATCTTCAAAATATACCAGTAAGAACCGACCGCGGAAAAGAAATTCGGAAAGCCTTTATCCCAAGGGATAATAAACATATTCTTTTATCAGCCGACTACTCGCAAATTGAATTGAGAATTGTTGCTTCGATTAGCAGCGATAAGAATATGTGTAAAGCATTTAAAGACGGAACTGATATTCATACGGCAACCGCTGCAAGAGTGTATAACGTAGATGAAAAAGATGTAACAAAGGAAATGCGTTATAAGGCCAAGAGTGTAAATTTTGGGATCATTTATGGCCAGGGAGCATTTGGTTTAGCAGACAATCTTGGTATAGCAAGAAGCGAAGCAAAAGAGATCATTGATAATTATAAAAAACAATTCCCGGGCATACAGAAATATATGGATAACACGATCAATTTTGCCCGTGAACATGGATATGTACAAACATTGATGGGGCGCAAACGTTGGTTAAGAGATATCAATTCATCCAACTTTACAGTAAGAGGGTTTGCAGAAAGAAATGCGATCAACTCTCCCATACAGGGAACTGCCGCTGATATGATAAAATTAGCAATGATAAAAGTCCATGCCGCGATGAAAAAAGAAGGATTTAAAAGCAGGATGATCTTACAAGTGCATGATGAATTGGTTTTTGATGCTACAAAAGATGAAGTAAAAGAATTAAAACCATTGATCGTTGAGTGCATGCAGGCAGCAATGCCTTTACCTAATAAGGTTCCGGTAATTGCTGAATGTGGCGAAGGAAAGAACTGGTTGGATGCGCATTGAGAACCATGATTAAAAGATTTTATAAGGATTAAGAGGAAATTGGTTTATGAAAAAGATTTTCCTTATTCATTTTCATGAAGTGGAGCTTAAAGAAAAAATTCAACCGCTGAAACAAGCCGGGTATAAAGTAGATTATCATTTCAGTGCTGAAACAACCGCAAATTTAAAAGATGATTTACCGGATGTTTTGGTTATTTCTCTTGATCGCTTGCCATCACATGGAAAAGCTTATGCAGAATGGTTGTGGGAAGCAAAGAAAAGACAACACATACCAATTATTTTTTGTGGTGGTAAACCAGAGAAAGTAATTACAGTCAAAGAAAAACTTCCGAAAGCGATCTTTTGCAGTAATGAAAAACTATTGGCAACACTTGAAAAAATAAAGCAATGACTTGGGAAGATTACTTTAAAGTGCTTCAGAATGTCAGCCTGAGATATTTTTATATCGCTGGGATAGCTTTTCTTCTCGGCTATGTAGTGTTGCGTAAATGGGTAGGCAATAAAAAAATACAGCAAAAATTTCCGAGAGTAACTGATTATCTCCGGGAGATATCTTATTCCGTGATAACGATGCTAATGTTCGCCTTTGTTCCTTTTTTTCTTATCAAGAATCCAAACATTGAACCTTATACGACTTATTACACAAAGATCGAAGAGTTTGGTTGGTTCTATTTTTTTGCTGCCTTTCCTTTAATGTTCATTATGCATGATGCTTATTTCTATTGGACACATCGAATAATGCATCACCCAAAAGTTTTTAAAATATTTCATCTTGTTCATCATCAATCGACCAATCCATCGCCCTGGGCCGCTTATGCTTTTCATCCTTTGGAAGCAATAGTGGAAGTTGGAATAACCGCAGTTTTTCTTTTTACAATTCCTATTCACAGTCTTCATTTACCCATCTTCTTTTTAATGTCCATCATTTATAATGTCTATGGTCATACCGGCTATGAGATCTACCCAAAAGGCTTTAACAAAAATTGGTTTGGTA
>DATDCP010000021.1:0-3226 GCA_036524255.1 Chitinophagaceae bacterium | reverse complement strand
AGTTACAATTTTGGAGCTGGTTTTAGGAGAAGCAACCCAGAATTTAGAATCATGTTTTAATGCAGGCATTACCTCTTGCAAAATGCTGTTAAGCTGATTTTCGTTCACGGCAAATACCAGTGCAAAGTCAATTTTACGGCTTTTTAAAAGCGGCGTAACGTTCTTTGCAAAAGAAAGTTTGCTGAACTGCTTTTCAATTGAAGAAGGTAAACCTTGGATCAAAAGATTCTTTTCGTCTGCAAGTTGAAGCTTTTCGAGAAGCGTTTGAGACATACCTAAAATTGGTGTTTTTGGGTTTTCCGAAACCGCCCGGTTCGTAAGACCGGCTTCAGCGTACACAAATTAGCGGGGCACAAATGTACGAAATATACTATCTCCCTGAGCTTATTTACAAAGAAATTCCGGCTTATTACCTCAAAAAGCCGGAATCTGGATTGTAATCAATTTATTTAGGTAATCTAGATAATCAATATTTAGCCATTGGTTTATAATATTTCATTGCCTCAGGCATATATTTTTGAAGTTCTTCGATTCTGGTTCCTTCACTTGGGTGTGTACTCAAGAATTCTGGTGGCTTTTGAGCACCTTGCGAAGCCCTCTCCATCCGCTCCCAAAGAGCAATTGCCTCCTGGGGATTATAACCAGCCATTGCAGGCCAAATCAAGCCAAATCTATCGGCCTCTAATTCTTGTTTACGGGAAAATGGAAGCATAACACCAATAGTAGCGCCGGCTCCATAAGCAGCTAAAAATAAGTTTTGAGTTTCGGTTGGTTTATTTGAAAGAGCAACGGCAAGTGCAACTTCCCCTACCTGCGCTAATAATCCTTGGCTCATTCGCTGATTACCATGCTGAAGAAGTGCATGGGATACTTCATGTCCCACTACCACGGCAAGTGCAGCTTCATTTTGCGTAATGGGCAATAACCCAGTATACACAACTATTTTTCCTCCCGGCATGCACCATGCATTGGCTGCTTTATCATCGATAAGGTTATATTCCCAGTTGAATCCATTGAGTTTCTCGCTGATACCGTTCTGTGCATAATATTCTTGTACCGCCCGGGTAATTCGTTGTCCGACTCTTCTTACCATTTCAGCATCACGATTATTTGATGCGCTGACGACTCTGCTTGTCGCCAAGAATTGCTGGTATTGCTGGGTTCCCATTGCCTGCAATTCAGACTCAGGCAACAAGGTGAGCTGTGATTTTTTTGATAAGGGATTAGTACTGCATGCTATGATAAATGATGCAGTAATAAACAAAGTCGTTATAAGCCTTTTCATAGTGTTTCGTTTTTATCACTAATTCAATGATTATACCAAACTAAACAGGTTAAAGGTTGAAAAAAATGAAAATCAGAGTTTGTTTCTTTCAGAACCGCCGCGCCGGCGCTGTCTTCGACGATCCCTATGCTTAAGAATGGGAACCTTGCTTTCATTTCCCTGGAGTAGTCGTCCAATATTTTTTTGGTGTGTAATAAGGACCATCAGGGCAACAGCAATTGCGAAAATTCTATAGAGATCTTCTTTTTCATTGAAAATAACAAGAATAAAAATAGGAAAAGCAACACTGGCAAGTATTGAACTAAGTGAAACAAATCTTGTTAAATAGAGAACTAATAGAAATACACCTACACAACATACCGCTACTATTGGTTGGATGCCGAGTACCATTCCAAAAACCGTTGCAACGCCTTTCCCTCCTCTAAACTCAGCCCAAATGGGAAAAATATGACCCACTACTGCTGCCAATCCGAGACCGATCTGGAGATTGGTCATTTGTGATTCATGATCCAAATAATATGGAATGAGGTAAACAAGTTTAACGGCGATGATACCTTTCAACATATCCGCCAGCATAACAAATGAGCCCCAGTTCGGGCCAAGTGTTCTGAATGTATTAGTAGCACCTGCATTACCACTGCCGTAGTCACGAATGTCAATACCAAAAAAGTATTTGCTGACCCAGACCGATGAGGGAATACTACCAATAAGATATGCGAGAACGATCAATAGAAATTCGTTCATGGAGCCTTTGTTAAAGTTGGATTACAAAGATAATAGAAACAGAATAGACATCACAGTAAATTAATACACCATTCAGGCACACTTAATTATGAAATTGCAGGGCTATCCAATTGTTCCGGATCAATTCTTTTTTGAGTTTTAAGCGTAATTCAGTAGCGATACTTAGTATTTCAGCTTTATCTTCTTTGAGAAGTCCACTTAGTAAAACCTGGCCACCATTATTTAATTGTTCTGAAAGCAAAGCCAGGTTTTCAATAATTACATTTTTATTAATGTTGGCAAGGATGATATCGAATTTGATTTCAGACGCGGCATTTGAAGCTTTTCTTAAATTTATTTTTGTGCAATTATTTTTTTCAAAATTCTCGCCTGCATTTGCAATGCTCCAATCATCATTATCTATTGCATCAATATTTTTTGCTCCTTCTTTTTCTGCAAGTATTGCAAGTACGCCAGTGCCTGTGCCAAAATCAAGAACTAATCTCCCTTTAAGATCTATTTCTTTCATAAGTTCGATCATCATATAAGTGGTAGCATGATGGCCAGTGCCGAAACTCATTTTTGGAGTAATAACAATTTCAAACTTTGTATTCGTAATTGGTTTATGAAAGTCAGCACGGATACCCACATAGTCATTTACTATCACCGGCTCAAAATTTGATTCCCAAACCTGGTTCCAATTTGTTTCAGCAATTTTTTCTTTTGTATAAGGAGTTTGATATTTAAATGAGATCTCCTTCAAAACAATAGTATCAAAGCTTTTGCTTTTTATGAAAGCATCAAGACCAGTATCCTTCTCTTCAAATCCTTCATATCCTGCATCAGCAAGTTGCGCAATCAAAATTTCCTTTTGTTCTGGTTGCAGATCGGCAAATGTGATCTTGATATAATCCATTTCAATGCAAAATTAAAAACCCTGTCTCGCTTTAAGCAAAAACAGGGTTAGGCTATTTTCCTATTAATAATTAATTATTTTCTGCCGGACGATCTTGTCTCTCCGGTTTTGCGATCAATGCTTTTCTTGAAAGTTTGAACTTGCCTGATTTTGGATCAGTACCGATCAACTTCACTTTAATTACATCGCCTTCATTCAATACGCCATCTAGTGTTTCAAGACGTTTCCAACTTACTTCACTTATATGCACCAAGCCTTGCTTACCCGGTAAAAATTCAACAAATGCTCCGAAAGGCATAATT
>DATDCP010000020.1:0-2740 GCA_036524255.1 Chitinophagaceae bacterium | reverse complement strand
TTTTAAACCTTCAGCCGATCGAAGTATATGAAGTGGCCACTTTTTACAGCATGTACAATTTAAAACCAGTTGGCAGATACCTGTTCGAAGTTTGTCAAACTGGTCCATGTATGCTGAATGGGAGCGATAATATCATAAAGTATATTTTTGAAAAGTTGGGAATAAAGCCTGGTGAAACAACATCTGATGGAATGTTTACTTTGAAAACAGTTGAATGTTTGGGGGCTTGCGGGTATGCGCCGATGATGCAGTTGGGAAAAAATTACCGGGAGCATTTGACAAAAGAAAAGGTGGATGCTATTATAGACGAATGCAGGAAGAGTTCGTCAATTAATAATTAAAAATTAATAATGAGAAGTTATGTTTTTGGATTTTTAATTCTGTTTATTGTTAATAGCTCTTTTGCGCAGGTTGATAGTGTAGGATTGAAAAATGCGATGCAGCAATTGGATAAAGCGCTTTTACAAAAAGATGAAACTGTTTTAAAATCAGTTTTGCATAAAGATATCAGCTTTGGTCATTCAAATGGATGGATACAAACCAGGGCCGATATACTGAATGATTTTACAAGCGGTAAACTGACTTACAATAAATTTGAAAACAATAGCTCGGCGATTGTTGCTATAAGTAAGAAATATGCCACTGTGAAAACGAATACAAACGCTGAAGGAATTGTAAATAGAACGGCATTTAAGCTGACATTACATATAATGCAGTTTTGGATAAAGACAAAAAAGGGATGGCAATTGATAGCAAGGCAGAGTGCTAAACAGTAGACCAATAATTATGAATAAAATTATTTTATATGGCTCGATATTGATCTTGTTTGGTTGTACAGCTAGTTTACCCATCTTAAAAGAAAAGCCTGAACAATCTTTAGTTGATGGGAAAGGCGATTTTGTAGAATTATTTGATGGAACTATAATTCAGGGTCCGATCTCGGAAGAGAGAAATAAAAACATAGTAATTAATGGGAATTATTATCATGTAAAAAATATCAAATCATATCAGTATAAATCTAAGTATCGAACAACATATAAAAACACTTTTGTAACAAGAACCATTAAGGGGAAAATAAATGTATTTAAAAGAACGAGTAATAGTCCGGGAGACATGTTTGGAAGTACTTCCAGGGCCAGGGCCGGCAGTTCAGCAACATACTATTATATTCAGAAAGGCGATGCAGGTAAAGTCGAATTTTTTGATATTAAAACATTGGAGGAAATGGTTAAGGACAATCCTAAAGCTTTGTATTGGGTAAACGAATATAAAAAGCTAAAAAAGAAAAATGACTCTTATCTTGATTATGCTATAGAAGCTTATAATACTAATTAAAGAATAGACTAAAGCTTGTGTTAGAATGGGAAGAAAATTATTAATAGACAAAGTTGGAATTGAGGGAATTCGTTATTACGAAGCCTATCGCAAAAATGGCGGTTATCGTAGCGTTGAAAAAGCAGTGAAGACAATGACACCTGAGCAGGTAACTGATGAAGTTAAGAAAAGCGGTTTGCGTGGTCGCGGTGGTGCAGGGTTTCCGACAGGAATGAAATGGGGGTTTCTTGCAAAACCTGCTGGTGTGCCACGTTATCTTGTAGTAAATGCTGATGAATCTGAACCCGGAACTTTTAAGGATCGTTATTTAATGGAGTTCATTCCTCATATCTTAATTGAAGGGATCATTACTTCATGTTATGCTATTGGTTCAAACAGATCATACATATACATACGTGGTGAGTTTGCATGGATCGTTGATATATTGGAACAGGCTATTACTGAAGCAACGAATAATGGATTTCTTGGAAAAAATATTTTAGGCAGTGGCTTTGATTGTGAAATTTATGTACAACGTGGCGCCGGTGCATATATCTGTGGTGAAGAAACTGCATTGCTAGAATCGCTGGAAGGCAAAAGAGGAAATCCAAGGATCAAACCTCCATTCCCAGCAGTAAAAGGATTGTGGGATTGTCCAACGGTAGTGAATAATGTAGAAACGATCGCTGCGGTTGTACCAATCGTAAATGATGGCGGCGATGCATATGCAAAAATTGGTATTGGAAAATCAACAGGAACTAAACTTATCTCAGCTTGTGGTAATATCAACAAGCCCGGTGTATACGAACTTGAAATGAATATTTCTGTTGAAGAATTTATTTATAGTGATGAATATTGCGGAGGTATTGCAAATGGTAAAAGATTAAAAGCTTGTATTCCCGGCGGATCATCAGTTCCGATTTTGCCCGCTAATTTATTATTGAAAACGGCAAAAGGTGAAAAGAGAATGATGACGTATGAAAGTTTAGCTGATGGTGGTTTTGCCACAGGGTCAATGATGGGTAGCGGCGGGTTTATTGTAATGGACGAAGATCAGTGCGTGGTAAAACATACTTATACGTTAGCAAGATTCTATCGCCATGAAAGTTGTGGTCAATGTTCTCCTTGTAGAGAAGGCACAGGTTGGATGGAAAAAATTCTATTGAATATTGATAATGGTAAAGGAAAGATGAGTGATATTGATCTGTTGTGGGATATTCAAAGAAAGATCGAAGGCAATACAATTTGTCCATTAGGAGATGCAGCAGCATGGCCGGTAGCAGCAGCCATCCGTCATTTCAGAGATGAATTTGAATGGCATGTACTGAATCCTGAAGAATGTTTGAGAAAAAATTATGGTTTGGCGAATTATGCGAAACCGTTGGAAATAGCGGCCCCCTAAATCCCCCGAAGGGGACTTGGTGAG